>CAJYKO010000334.1 GCA_913775215.1 uncultured Devosia sp.
TTCGCGCCACTGGTCATACTGGCGCGTGACCTCCAGGGTATAGATATCGACGGTGACAAGCTCAGCATCGGAACCGACGCGGGCCCGATATTCGCCAATCGGCACGTTACAAATCCGACCTGCAACACCAGCCTCTTCTTCGGCTTCCAAAGCCGCGCTGTCCCATGGGGTGAAACCAGATTTGACGCCACCTTTCGGAAAGATCCAGCGGCCCGACCTCCGGGTCGTGACAATCATAAAATGGAGGTTGCCGTTGATATAGGCATAGGGCAGTGCGCCCGATTGACGGACGAGGCTTGTTTCCAAAGATGGCACGTCGGGCATATGGGGCAATTCACGCAGCAACTCGGACTCCGGGGCGGTGCATCTCCTGATGGCGCCAGAAAAAAGTGAGGGGGGCCTTCGCCCCCCAAACATACGCTCAAAACCTTGATTCGGCTGCGCCGATTAGCTCAGAAGTGCCAGGTTCGCAGCCGATTCCTTGCCATCGCGGCCGGTCTGCAACTCAAAGCTGACCTTATCGCCTTCGAACAGGCCCTGCAGGCCCGAGCGCTGAACGGCAGAGATGTGTACGAAGGCGTCCTTCCCACCGTTGTCGGGCGAGATGAAACCGTAGCCCTTGGTGGTGTTGAAGAACTTCACGGTACCCGTGATGGAAGACATGACCGAAATCCTCTTGGTCTGCGTGGCGCCTATGGCGCCGGGTTTAACCCAGTCGCGTGCGGCCGGGCTCTACGAGGCACCAGATCAGGAGGTAGCTACGTTTCCGGAAAACCGGTCGTTCAGATAGCGCAAGACAAGTGGCACGTATGGCCTGGGATTATTGCGATGCGCCGATCAATTTTCAAGGAGGTATCGATGCTTAGAATACAAAACACCCGGTTGGCGGGGGAACCAACCGGGTGTCCTTGCACCACATCAGCGATTTGAACTCAAATCGCCTTTGCGAAATTAGCCGCGCGGGCAGGTGTCGACATAGCGCGTGCCGTTCGGGCGCTGATAAACGCAACGATCGTTGCTGCCTTCGACACGGCCGAGAACGTCGCCAGCAGCAGCACCAACCACAGCGCCGACGCCGGCACCAACGAGAGTCCCTACACCGCTACCGCCGGTTGCGGCAGCACCAACAACTGCACCGCCGAGCGCACCAACCGTGGCACCCTGCTGAGTGGTCGTGCAGGCAGCCAGGGAGAGGGTGGCGGCGGCGATAATCAAGAACTTATGCATAGGATCCTCCAGGGAACTGATCGATCACATAATGCGAAATTTCGAGCTTGGTTCCGGCACTCGCTCAAGAAAGTTTGAATCAATTCTTAAAGGTGGAGCGGAAAACAGCGGCAACGCTCATCACAATCCAGCCAAGGATCAATGCGCCACCTCCCAACGGCGCTGCTCCGGGGAAGAGCGGTGCGCCTGTCCAGTGTCGCACGGCGAGGTCAGACGAGAATAGAAGTGTTCCGACAGACAGAATGACGCCGGCGGTAGCGAGCACCCTGCCCTGACCGGCGAGGGCAAGAACAAGAAGCGCTGGAGCGTGCGCCAAGGCGATGGCGGAGATGGCTGCAAGGTTTCGCGCGTCGGTGCCGTGCGAGGCTGCGGCCGCTGTGGCGACGCCGAGCGCGCCGAAAAGGCCGGCGAGCACCAGAAACAACCTGCGCAACCAAAGGCTCAATTTCATCTCCATCTTCCAGCCGGATCGGCTTTGGACTAGAGCATGGCGCCTGAAAGTGGGAAATGGAAATGACCGATAATGTCGCGCCCATGACAATGGACAGCGCAGAAGCAACTGCGCCAACCAGCTGGGTCACCGAATTCCGCGCTACCTTTGCCCTCGCTTGGCCTCTGGTGATCGCCCAGCTGGCGCAGAACATGCTGCACACGACGGACGTGATTCTGCTCGGCTGGTTGGGCTCGGACTATCTCGCGGCCGGTACGCTGGCGACGACATTCCTTATGCCGTTTCTCGTGGGCGGCGTTGGTGTTGTGGGAGCCGTGGCGCCGCTGGTGGCGCAGGCGCGCGGGTCGCGGAACATCAAGGCCGTTCGCCGCATCGTGCGGCAAGGGTGCTGGGCAGCGATTGCGCTTGCCGCGGTGCTGGTGCCAATCGTGCTACAGATCAAGCCGATCTATCAGGCGCTGGGCCAGGACCCGCAGGCGACGGAACTGGCCAATCAGTTCATCCAGATCGCCGCCTGGTCGCTGTTCCCTGCCCTCGGCATTATTGCGTTCCGTTCGTTGCTATCGGCCTTCGATGCGACGCGGGCGATTCTGGTCATCACCGTGATGGGCGTGCTGGTGAATGCGCTCACCGCCTATGTCCTGATCTTTGGCCACTTCGGCTTTCCGCGGCTGGAATTGCGCGGTGCCGCGATTGCGACGACGCTGACCAATGTCGTGATGCTCATCGCCATGGTGACCTATGTCGTGCGGCATCGGCGGCTGAAGCGGTTTCATGTGCTGGCGCGGTTCTGGAAACCGGATTGGCCGCGCTTCCGCGAGATTTTCCGCATTGGCACGCCGATCGGGCTGACGGTCGTGGCCGAGGTTGGCATGTTTACAGCCGCAGCATTGCTGATGGGGAGGCTCGGAACCGATGAGGTGGCGGCGCATGCCATTGCGCTGCAATGTGCGTCTATCGCCTTCATGGTGCCGCTGGGCTTGGGCGTTGCCGCAACGGTGCGCGTCGGCATGGCTTATGGACGGGGCGATGTGGAGGGCATTCGGAAGGCCGGTTGGACCTCGTTCATGATGGGCACGGCCTTCATGACGATCTCCTGCATCTCGTTCCTGACATTAGGCCCGCATATCGTGCAGGTGTTTCTCGATCCGCATGTCGATGCCAATGTCACGTCACTGACCTTGGCGGCGTCATTCCTCGTCGTGGCTGGTGTTTTCCAGCTCGTCGACGGTGCGCAGGTCGTTGCGGCGCATTCGCTGCGCGGGCTGAGCGACACCAAGATCCCGATGATTCTCGCGATCGTTGGCTATTGGATGGTTGGGCTGCCGATCGCCTATTTCCTCGGCTTTGTCGCGGAGTGGCGCGGCGTCGGCATCTGGATCGGGCTGGCGTCGGGATTGGCTTTCGTCGCCGTGGTGCTGGTGACGCGGTTTGCGTTGCGGGAGCGCATTGGCCTGCTCCGCGGCGTCGGACAGCCAGCCTAGATCAGGGGCGCGCCTTCAAGGCCAAGGCGCGGCCAATCGGCCATGCGGTTGCGAAACCAGGTGCGCTGGCGCTTGGCATATTGATGCGTGGCGATGGTGGCGAGCGCGATGGCCTCTTCGCGGCTTTGGAGGCCATCGAGCCAATCGCCGATTTCGCGAACACCGATGGCCTTCATAACCGGCAGAGACGGGTCGAGATGCTGCGATAGAAGCGCCCTCACCTCTTCGATGGCGCCGCCAGAGAACATGGCTTCAAAACGCTGGGCGATGCGGGCGCGGAGTACGTCGCGGTCTGGCGACAGCACCATGCGCTCTATGGACCAGCCGTCGAGAAGACCTGCCTGAAGATCGTCCTGGAAATCCGAGAGCGGTCGGCCAGTGGCGCGCTTGACGGCGAGAGCGCGGATGACGCGCTGGGGGTCGGCGACCTTCAGGCGCTCGGCGGCCTTCGGATCTTCGATTTGCAGCAAAGCCATGCGGCCGGCTTCGTCGAGATGCGCAATTTCGTCCTGAACAGCAAGGGTCAGTTCGGATGAGATTTCCGGAACATCGGCAAAGCCCTTGATGAGGGCGTCGAAATAGAGGCCGGTGCCGCCGACGAAGATGACTTCGCGGACCGGATCGATGTCGTCGAGGATGGCGCGGACGGCACTGAGCCATTGGCCGGTTGAAAAGCGCTTGGCGGTGGGGACGGTGCCGTAAAGGCGGTGTTCGGCTTGGGCCTCATCCTCTTCTGAAGGGCGGGCGGTGACGATACGGAGCGTGTCATAAAGCTGCATGGAATCTGCATTGATGATGACGCCGCCGCGCTCCCGAGCGCGCGCCAGGGCGAGGCTCGACTTGCCGCTTGCGGTGGGACCCGCTATCAGGACGGCGCTTCTCTGGCGCGTCATCCCAAAGCCCGGGGGCTTTGGTTCTTTGTTTTCACGCATGTCTTTATCCCGAAACCGGTGCCCACTTTCGGAAGACATGCTTTAGCCACCCGAAAGTTTCTTTCGCCATGCCGGTTCTCAGCCTTATCGCCAATCCCGCCGATTCCTATCTCGACGTTTCGCTTGCGGCGGCAGTCGTGCAGCAAACCGGCGGAGAACTCAACTGGCTGACCCATGAAGTTGCCTGCGACATCGCCGAGCCCAAGGCGCCAAATGCGCTGGACATTGCCCGCGACATCATCGGTTCGCGCCGGGTCGATGCCAACATCGTGCCGACCGAAGGCCGCCGCAAGCTTCTGCTGATCGCCGACATGGATTCGACGATGATC
>CAJYKO010000335.1 GCA_913775215.1 uncultured Devosia sp.
GAGGGTTCGGTGAAATCGAGTTCGAGAGCTGCGGCTGAGGTGCGCATCGAGGGCCTCCTTCTGTCGCCCGGTGCTGATCACCGGACCGACAAGCCGAAGGCTTCCTCTCCTCTCATGGTCGGGTGCCCGACCTCGTCCTGGCGGTGGATCCCCGCGGAGCCGTCGATCTATTACCGCTGAGCGCGCAGCCGCGCCTGCCATGCCTCATTCCAATCGTCGAAGCCGTCAGGTGGGGGACGGTCGATGACCTCACGGCCGTTGGCGGCAAGATGGTCGTAGGATTTTTTGAAAAGGCGCTCAGCCGCGCGACCACAATCGCGATAATTGATGATGCGCCGGACCGTCTCGGGGATCGCGACGAAAGCCAGCCGCTCGACACCGCCCAATGCCCAGGTCGGTGTGCCGAACCATGCCATCACCGAAAGGCCATCTGCGGTGCCCTCGACCAGGCCCAATTCGTCGGTCACGGGTGCAAGACGGATGGCGGCTGTCCCTAGCAAGCCGAGCGACACCTTCGGCTTCGGGATCGGCTTGCGGAGCACATCCAGCGGATCGAGGAAGGTGCGCTGGACGGCGACGACGCCCTCGTCGTTCTCGAACGCCGCGATCATCGCCGGTATGATACGCTTCGTCTCGCCGGACCCCAGGATGGTGGCGGGATTGTAGCGCAGCGACCTGGGGTAGGGACCGGACAGACCGCGAGCGAGCAGATAGTCCTCGGCGAGCGTGGTGGTGAGGGGTTGGCTCGCCCTCCAGAGGCGCTGCGCCAGCGCGCCCATGTCCCGTTTGGGCTTGGCCTCGGGCATCAATAGCGGGCCGCGATCATGGAGATTGCGGCGCTGGAGGGCTTTCAGCACCTCGGTCGTGGTGCAGCCCGCGAAGCAGTGGAAGAGGATCGCGCGATCGCCGAGCCGCACGCTGAGGCTGGGCGTGGTATCGTCATGGGCGGGACAGCGGCAAACGCCGTGGGTTCCCCGCCAGACCCCGCCGAGACGCTCGACGATGGCCTTGGCCCGGACCTCAGCGTCGAGTGGCAGGCGTGCCATCGGGAACGTCCTGTGGACCTGTAGGATGGCGGTCATGCGTGTCTCCGGCAAAATCGGACCAGAAATCAGACCGCTCCCTCTCCTCTTGGGGCGGCTCGCCCCTCCCACGCCGGCGTGAATCGTGACACGGCAGGGCCGAAACCGGGCTCACGGGTTCGGTCGCGGCGACGCCGCGATAGAGCCGTGCCGAAGGCCGCCCACGTCCATCATCCTGCATCCTCCGCGGAGGCCTTCGCCAGAATCGAGAAGGTGTCGGCGATCAGCTCGGTCCGATAGGTCGTATCCACCCCCTCGGCTCCGCCGTACTGGTTCTCGCGGACCCGCCCCGTGATATGGACGAGGTCGCCCTTTCCAGCGGCTTCCACCTGGGTGGCGACGTTCGAGAAACACACGACGCTGTTCCAGTGCGTGTCCGTTTTCCAGTCGTCGCCTTCCCGCCGATTATAGTTGGCCGCGACGCTGACAAAGGTGACGCGATCGCCGGCTTTGATCTTGCCGATGCGGCCAATGATGCGAAACTCCGCGATATTCTGGGGCATCATACTTTCCTCGCTTGAGGCGGAAGACCGGGGCAGCAGGGTCAGGGTCGCCTATTGGCGATCCTGCGCACCGTGCCGGAAGTGATATTTTATGATGTTCGCCGGGGTGGCATAGAGTTGATACGCGCGGATCCAATCATGCCTGATGTCATATTGGGCCACCTTCAGCGGCACTTGCCCGGTGCAAACGAGCCGCCAGAGAACAAAGGCGAGGACGTTCTTGTCACCGGCGTTCATCGAGCCTTGTCGCGGCTGAAGCCAGAGGTCGCGACGGTCGAGCGGTGCTCCGCCGAGCGAAATCGGAATCAGGTGATCTAATTCAAAGGCCGCGAGGGGTTCACCCGGATGCTGATCGGCCATCATCCGCCGCTTGAGCGGCCCGGTGATGGCGAAGGCAGGGCGGACCGATCGAGCATAACCCGGTCGGCAGATGGTCCGGCCGATGTTCGCCTGCGCGATCGTAGGATCGACCGCGCCGGGCACTTCGGGGGGTGGAAGGCGTGACCGATCAAGAGGTGGGATGAAGGCCATGTCGACCACCCGGCGCAGGCCAGCTATAGCGTTGCAGACAGAGCCATCACCAGATCTCTTGCATCCCAAGGCATCGGCCCCGGTTAGGCCGCGATCGAATGACGGTCGGTGCCAAAGGGCGATCGCCGCGAACACTGTCGCACCGCCCAGAAGCGCGCGGCGTCTCACCCGTCGTCCTTACAACGGGGCCGAATGTCGGCGTGGTGAGAACCGCGCTGCATAGTCCATATATACCATAGGACAATATCAGACGCCACCTACATCGTCTCAATGTGTGGCCATGCGCTCGGTTCGGAAGCCCCAAAGGCTCCTCGCCAGGTCGAGTTCATCGCGCTTTGCCTTCCCGACCATTCCGGTGAAGTATGCGCCGGCCGTGAGGCGAATTTCACCGCGTGCCTGACGCTCCGCCGTTATCATGATCGCGATCGCAGCAGCGTCGGGACCGAGGTTCTCGAGCGCATCGACATAGACGCCGACCCGGATCCCAAGATCGTGGCGAAGCCGTGAGGCGGCCCGGTGAATGTCTGACCAGGCAGGCCTTGATGCGTCGACGTACATGGCGGTGGTCGGGAACATTTCCATCAGTTCGGACGGCCGGGCATTGAAACGACTATTGGACGGCGAGGCTGGAAGCTCGGCTGATGTTGAAGGTCGAGGGTCCGGATCAGAACTACAAGCTTGCTCAGCCTGTACGTCTTTCAAGGGGTGAGGGTTGGTTTGTATATGTATGAAGGGCTCATTTTTTGACCCCGACCCTCTATTATCTTCGGGAAACATGAAGCGGTCGATGGTCTGGGACACCTTATCCTCGACGTCCGCAAGCTGCACGATCGCACCGGTGAAAGCCTCGCTGTCGCGGAGTGATCGAGCATGGGCTGCAGCGCTCGCAACCCGCTCGATCGCGTCCTGCAACGCAAGCCAGTGCGGACCCGTGAGACGCATGTCCGCGGCTTGTGCGAGCGCCTGGCCCACGAGGCGTCGTACGCGGGCGATTTCCTGGCGCCCCTCCTTGAACAAACGGGATTGCGCCGAATAGACGTCGGCGAGTTCGCGCAGTTCCTCGAAGCGGATGCGGAGAGGGGAGAGGTCGAGTCCGAACGCGGTCGAGATCGCGCCGGTGTCGTCGCGACGGCCGGTCCGGCGACCATGACCGCTATCCCTGGCGAGGATTAAGCCGAGCGCGCGAAGCTGACGCAGTCGGGCTTTGATGGCGCTGACCGTCTTGCCAGCACATTCAGCGAGCGTGATGTTGCTCGGCCATGCGATTGGAGTTCGGCCCGCCTTCCAGTCATCGGCGCGGGTATAGCTGATGAGATGCTCGAGGGTCTGAAGCGCGCCGATTCCGATGCCAAGCGCCGGCGCGGCGCGCTTCACGATCGCGAAAACGGCTTTGCGGTCGACTTCAGCGGGTGCATCCTCCAGCCTTGCTTCGAGTGCGCGCGCGATCTGCCGCGAGAAGGCCGTGATCGGTCGGGCACCGGTCCCACCGGTGAAGGCGCTTTGGGTATAGGTCATCGTTCGTCCCCTCAGGTCGAAGGGCCGTCAGCAGGCAAAACAGAGGCGTGGCGCGAAGCGCGCTCCCTTGAACCGAGGTTCGGAAATTGGTACGTGGAGGGTCTTCTGGTGACCGGTCAGCGTTTGGCGACGCTGCCACGTTGCAATCTCTGGGTGCCCGGCCTTCGTGCCGGGCATTCGTTTATGTGCTCACGGCCACCCTTTCTGTTCATCCCACGCCCGTCGACGATCGACGGCACAGAACACACGCGGAAGATGCCAGCGCGCGGCGTCGCTCGTAAGCGGTCATGACTCGTGCTTTGGCGGACCGAGACGAGGAAAAATTCGTGCTTTCGCGGACCCTTCGCATTCGGGTTCGTGCTTTGGCGGACTGAATTTCGTGCTTTGGCGGACCGGAGACAGCGCTTCGTGATCCCCATTTTCGTGCTTTGACGGACCGATCAGCGAATCAGCGCCAACCGATTCGGATCGGTGCGCTCAATCAGCGGAAAGGGCGGTTTTCGGCGTCAGCGTGACCACGGTAGGAGCGGCAAGTCGCCGCTTATCTCTAGCGTTTTCAGGTTTCTCAGGCTCGTTGAGCACGATCCGGTAGTCCGGGATCGAGTCGAGGTCTGCGATGCCGCGCAGGACGTGGCGGAAATGCTTCAACGTGTTCTGATAGCCGAGCTGAAGGCGCAATTCGTCCAGGCCCACCTGAACAGGGCCATCGATGCAGGCGGAGCGCGCCACTTCGTAAAGTCGTCTCTCGACGGGACCGAGTTGGAAATACTGAGGGGAATATTCCAGAACGCGGCGGTCCTTGAGGATAGCGCGGTAGAGCCAGTCGCAGAGCCTGACCTTCACGCCCTTCATGCGCGGTTCACCGCCTCGGGTCCTGGTGTATTGGATCTGAGCTTCGGACAGCCACGAGAAGAAGCCTGTTTGCCCTTCTCCGCCGGCCTCGATGTTCGTCTTAATCTGCGTACCTTGCAATCTTTCCAAGGCATCGGCCAAGCGCGTATAGGATCGGGCCGAGCCGTTGACGCCGGTCACCCGAAACAGGTCGTGTGCGGTAAAGTAAAAGTCCTGCGCAACGCGCTCGCCGGCATCCATCTTCGATACCAACAAGCTTGCGATATAAAGGAGAATTTCCTTATCGTAGATGGTCGCGACGCCTCGAGGCCCAGGGCCGATCTCTATCGATACCGTATCAGTCTTATATATGAGGGACCGCTTCGTCGCGGCCTTGGTGAGCGCAAAGAACGGATAGGCCATCAGCGAATGCTCGCCGCGAACTTCCGTCAGCAGCGGGCTGTCGAGAACGAACAGGTCGCCCTGGCTGGGAGAGGGACCCGTCACGCAGGAACAGCCTTGGTCCGCGAAAGCACGAACGACGAGGGCCGCTGGTCCGCAAAAGCACGAAGATCGATCGATCTCCCTCCGTGCGTCGGAGGGAAAAGCTTCCAAACAGGCGACCGTACGTGCTTTTGCGGACCGCGCTGACGGATGGTCAGCGAAGCCGAAAAATTCGATCTGATGCTGACGACGGTCATGTGGTTGCGTTTAGCATCGTGCCGACCGTATCAAAACCCTTCGCCAAGCCCGTCGTGGATTGTCGCGTTGCGCTGCCAGCCACGGCGCACGATCGGAGATCCCACTTGGCAATCCCCTGGTTCGGTAGACCAGCGAGCCGCGCTCAGGCACCAATCTGCGAGGCGGTGAACTGGAGATCAAGCCAGCGTTCCACAGCCTCCTGAAGTGGTGCGAGCATCAATACGTTGGCGCGCCGACGATCCTCCGGATCGAGGTCGCGTGCAATGTACCCTAACGCCTGCATATGATCGACATGGCGTAAGGCACTTGTGGTCGCACCGCCACTCAGGTTGCACAATTGGGTCACGGATAAGCGGCGCCCCTCCCGCGTTGCCACGTAGAGCTCAAGGATCATGTCCCAAACCGGATCGCAAAAGCGCAGGCCGTCGAAGCAGGCTACTCGGCGTTGGCGCCCCGTCACGATGGCCTTCGCATCGTAGTAACGGCGATCAGCGAGCCTCTGGTCCTCGCCGGCTGCGGTAGCCGACAGAAGCATCTCCTCGATTGCTTGTCTTGGGAGCCGGACGACCACGTCGATCAGTTCGTCTCCTTCAAGTGCTGTAGCCATGATCGTCTTGATCCATTCCGAAGGTGAGGCTCGGCATTCCGCGGCAGACGGTACGTGCCGAGCGCGAGGGCACCCAGAGCGAGATAGGCGTAGATCCCCAGTTGCGTGTGGTAGGCGAAGAGGGGCACCCGCGGCAGCAGGCCGCCGAGAAGGCTCATGAAGAGGTTCGACAGGGCAAACCCCGCCGCCCATATCGGCCAGAAGCGGATCGTCGTTATGGCCAGCGAAAAGAAGCCTGCCAAAACGGCGACGTCGATCGACAGGATAGCGACATCCGCAGGCGCCAGGTGAACGACGTCCCGCAACCGGAAAAAATTTGATGCCATCGTAGCTAGGAGGTTGATGGCTGCTCCAAACCGCTCCGGTCGCCCTCCCCGACACAAGGCGTAGATGCACACGGCCAATAGGACCGCGTCAAAGAGTAACGCCAAGATCACATGGGGATGCATTCGGGTTTGATCCTCATCGATTATGCTGTCTCGGAACTCCGCTGGACCTCGACATCGACTGACGGTTTCGGTGTTCCTTCGCCCCAGTTCGTCTCGCTGAGACCGAGTTGCAGGCCCACCTTCTCGATCGACGGGTGAGCGCGCATCGCCAGCTGTTCCTGCCCCCCCACCAGTGCTTCCAGGGCAGCGACGGTCGCCTTGACCGTACGCTGCGTCATAGAGGGGGAAAGCCGCAGCGCTTCAGTGGCATCTAGTGTCGTGAGGAGGAACTGCGCGGTGTCGCGCGTGGCGATATTGATCGAACGCTCGGCCTTGCGCAAATCGTCAGCGACGACGCGGCTCGTATCTTCACGTGCTTGCATTCCGGCTCCTCGGGCGATGCCGCCCTCAATATGGTCGATGACCGAGCAGCAAGAGCACCGTGAGATATGCCATACCGGCGGTAGTCAGGCCGACCGGGGTTGCGATCGAGACGATCACGACCCAAGCCGCCACCTGTTTCCAAGTGAGCATGTTCACGGCCGTCTCTGCGGTTGGCCAAGGCCGGGAAAGCCGAAAATCAGCTGGCGGGATAGGGAGAGCGGTTACCCTGGGCAAAGGCTCTACCCCCTGTTCGACTGCCGCCAGCATCTGCGCCGCTTGGAAGCGCGTCGATGCTCCGAGCAGAGAATTGGCCTTGAGCAACTGCTTATCTACTGCGCGGGGGCTAGTTCCCATCTCCGCAGCGATCTCCTTTGAGGTTTTGAGCCGCAGGACCAGGCGAAGGTAGCATCTTTGACGGTCAGAAAGCTTCTCGATCCGAGAAGCAGTTGATGATCCAACGAAAGTTGGATGTGTCACACTTCCGTCATTCGGATCATCTCCCATTCTCGACATTTGCATTACGTATCACCGGCGATCGGAATGAATCGATTCCATATAGGTAATAACGCAAACCAGTCGGCATCAGCAAACTATCCCATCCTTTCATCTAATTTCGCCCCCCAATTTACGCTTCAACATAATCAACCCTACTTTCGTAAGTTGTTGTAAAAAATAGGTGAATGTGTTTCGTCTAGCCACGTTCAATCGTCAAAAAGCTTTCCACTGAGCCCTGAACCACGAATTCGCGCAACCGCATGGTCTCAAAGGGTGAGGCTCTTTCTGTGGCTGACAGCGCCTATTGCGTTGCGTCTGCCCTCCTGCCGCATTTGCATGCTGGTTCGTCATGCCCGTTCCGCCACGGAGAAAGGCTTCTCACCCGTCCGATGGGGAACGGACAGTGGGGCGGCTGCACACGTCTCGCGAAAAGGGCTGCTCTCGGCTGCGCGATGATGAAGGCGACGCGCCCAAAATAAGCGCCAAAATCACCAGCCACGTGATTCCAGTTTTTGATTCCTGGTCGCAATATCTCGGACTGTCGGTCAATCGGCGAACACACCGGAGCCAATCATCGCAGCAGCGCAGCTGAGCTTTTTCGATCATGCATGTTTAGCAGGCTGCCAGCCTCAACGAGGAGTTGCCCTCAATCTCTGAACGGACTCTAGCTTAGTGACCGCTCTTTCGCTTGTGTCGTTTTCGCAAGATTTCTCTTTTGTTCTCGGTCAGGGTGAATCATAGAATCATCATGCCGATCCGTCCCGAGAACCGTTGGCTCTACCCGATCGACTGGGATCAGCTGTCGGCCAACGTCCGGTTCAGGCGCGCGGGCGCCCGCTGTGAACAATGCCGCCGGCCGCACATGCGCAAAGTGGCGCATCTCGGTGACGGCCGCTGGTGGGATGCGGACGTAGGACGGTGGCGCACCGGTCGTGGCAGGCTAATTATGCTCAACGGCTACGTTGCTCTAACGGCGGTTCGTATAACCAAGGTCGTACTGGCCTGCGCGCACCTCGACCATGACCCAGGCAACAGCGCGCCCGGCAACCTGAAGGCACTGTGCCAGCGTTGCCACCTGATGCACGATGCATCGGAGCATCGGTGGCAACGCTGGTGGAACAGATTTCGTCTACGTGCCTGCCGCGACCTTTACGAAGATCCCCGCATATCGCGTCGGCGACTGAACTCTCGATAACGCGGTATGATCCAGTTGGGGCCACTCACCGGAGCATTGCTGCTTCCCGTTTCTGCCGTTCGTTCAGGAGTGGGGCAGGGGGCCTTAAACGCCCGTCGATGGTGGAAACCGGAACGGCGGCTTTTGGGCGGAGAATGGCGTTGACAGACCTTCGTTCAATTTACTGGGTACGGGCATGCTGGCAAAGGACGCCACCGTTCGCTACCTCGATAGGCCTTCGAGGCGCTGCTGCGTCCTCAGCTCAGTTCAACAAGGCCGCAACCCTATGGCGCGGTTCGCTTCAAGCTAAATGCTTGTGCTTGGTGTGGATGTTGATAGCCTCGCTCGATATTGAGGGAGAGAAGTATGGCTAGGCGCGTTTTCTTTAGCTTTCACTATGAACGCGACATCTGGCGCCTCAACCAGATTCGCAATATCGGTGAAATCGTCGGGACCTCTGCCGCCGGTTTCCATGATGCGTCGCTCTGGGAGGAAGCAAAGACCAAGGGCGATCAGGCGATTAAAGAGTTGATCGATGAGGGTTTGAAAAATACTTCGGTTACGGTGGTCTGCATCGGTGCCGCGACTGCAGGCCGGAAGTACATCGACTATGAAATCAGCCAGTCGATCGCCAGGGGCAACGGCATTGTCGGACTGCGGATCAATCATCTGAAGAACAAGAACGGGACGGCGGATTCCACTGGCCAAGTGCCCAAGCTGCTCAGCGATGCAGGTGCGCCGGTGTATACCTACGTCGATCACACAACCTTGAAACAGTGGATCGAAGAGGCGGCGGCCGCGGCCGGTCGCTAATCCGAGGGTGCTCGGGCCCGCGTTCCGGGCGATGGTGATGGCACGACTTCGGGTCGCGAGAACGCCGGGTCTTCCAGGCGCGTTCCGAAAAAAGATACCGGCCGCCGTGTTGAGTGCGGGTCGGACGATGGGGCCCGACGATGGCTAGAAATTGGATTGACCAGTTGTTCCGCCTTGTCGGAGGGTCTGAACGTTCGACGTGGGACGTAGAACTGAAGCAGTACAGCTGCTCGCCCTCGCCGGTCTTCACTTCAGCCTTCATAGAAGCTCACGCTGGCAGGAGGTGGGCGCCGGAGATCGCGGACAGCAAGGCGGCGGCCTTGCTGCATCTCGAACTTATCAGCCGGGTAAGTACTCAAGAAATCGGGTATTCTAGCGGCGTGGAGACTTCCGCGCTTGAAAGCTTGCGCGCCCTGTTCGATCACGGCAGGAAGATCTGCACCGATCATCCCAGCGCCGTGCTGTTCGAGACGCTCACCTGGTTCGTCCTCAACCACCATGTGCGGCCCTTCACGTCCCGATGGCATCGTCGTAGTTCGGCGGGCGGGCTTCGTGCACTGGATGATACAGACGAATTCCGGATCCAGCTTGCGGAGCTTCGGCTAACATTACTTCGGTTCGATGATCTATTGATGAAGTTGCGCGGCGATTCGGAGACGAGGAAAGTTGAGCGCGAGGAAGCTGCCGCGATCCGCGAGGAGATGGAACGGCCATTGTCTTGGGGCCTCGCAAGCGGGGAATCTGGCGAAGTTGAGGGGATGTCCGGCGCGTCGCGCGAAGACCGAGCGGCTGCGGAACGCAAGGCGATCGAACAGCGGCGTAGCCGCTACGGCCTGCAAACCCTGCCGGATCGAGCCACCGGCCTGGCTCTATCGGGTGGCGGCATTCGCTCGGCTACGTTCGCGCTTGGGGTTCTTTCGGTGTTTGCCAAGAAGGGCATCCTTCCGCAGTTTGACTATATCTCAACTGTCAGCGGGGGTGGGTATCTGGGCGCCTTTCTGACAAACTATCTCGCGAGCGCCGACGACATCACGAAGCTCAGCGATGCGAAAGGCGGCGACGCCGCGCCAAAGTCTGGACAAACCACCGCGGGTGGCCCGTCGGATGTCATCGGATTGCGAGCGGGTGAGAAGCCATTCGAGGATGGCCGTCGTGACTCGGAGATGGTCGGCGGCCTTCGGCAGAACAGCCGGTACCTCGCTTCGGGACCGGCTTGGGACCGGTGGTCGATAGCAATTGCCCAAGCGGCAGGCCTTCTTAACAATTTGCTGGCGTTGGCGGCCGTGGGTTCGCTGGTCGCCTGCATCCTTGTCCTTTTCGACAAACTTTGTGTCCTTGCGTTGCCGCATGGTTTAATTAACCACGCTCAGTGGGTCGTGGCGGCGCCCCTAGTACTTATTCTACTAACACCGCTGCTCGCGCTACCTGCTGGCCCCAAGGCCCGTTGGCTCGACATCTCGCTGTTGGTGGTATCTGGTTTTGCGGCCGTGATCCTTATCGCATTGGCTTGGCACGGCTTCGTGACGGTCTATGCGGCATGGGTTTCAAACCGGTTGGAACGGGTGCTCGCAGTCCTAGTGGCACCACTGATGCTTCTTGTCGGGGGGGTCGTTCTTGGAAGGGTACTGCCGCGTAGTCGTACCGCAGCACGCTGGATCGCCCGTCCGGCAGCGCCAGTTCTTGTCTTCGCGATCGTCGTCAATTTTGCCTGCTTTGTGCGCTTAGTCCCGGGCCCGTGGTGGTTGTTCGCAGCGACAAGCACGGCAGTCCTGTTGTTAATCTACTACCTGCTGCTTCTGGATCTAAACGTAACCGGGTTGCATCGCCACTACCGGCGGAAGCTGACGGAGGCGTTTCTGATCGTCGATGGTGCAGACCTCGGCACGACAAAGGTCGAAGACCGGCTACTCACCGAGCTCGCACGCAGCGGGCTGGGGCCGTATCCGATCTTCAACTGCGCGCTAAATGTACCCGCCTCCCGAAGGCCGGCGATGAGGGGGCGGCTGACAGACTTTTTCTCATTTACCCCTGACTACAGTGGTAGTGTCGTGAGCGGCTACTTCAAGACTTCGGCATGGGAGGAGGCGGAACCGGACCTTACTGTCGCCACCGCCATGGCGATCTCGGGAGCGGCGATCTCTCCGCAGATGGGCCTTCAGAACCAGGACCATCTCGGCTTCTGGCTCGCCCTGTTGAACGTTCGGCTAGGATACTGGCTCAGGCGTCCCAACCGAACGCGGCGCAAGTTCGTTCGGCGGCCCGCACTTTGGTATCTCATTCGGGAGTTGACTGGTTACATCAACGAGCGTTCGGATTACCTGAACCTGTCGGATGGTGGCCACATCGAGAACCTGGGGATCTATGAGTTGCTCCGCAGGCGTTGCAAGTTCATCGTTGCAGTCGATGGCGAGCAGGATCAGCACATGACGTTCCATGCCATCGCCAACCTCCAGCGATTGGCCTCTATCGATCTTGGCGTCCGCATCGACATCGACCTAGACGCACTGCGTCTAGAC
>CAJYKO010000336.1 GCA_913775215.1 uncultured Devosia sp.
GGCGGTGATGCCGGCGCGGAGGCAGCCATCGACGGCTTCGGCAAATCCCCATTGCTGGCGTGTGGTCGCGAGATTGAGCGAAATTTTGCGGGTCGTCATGCCGGAACTCCGTTTACCTGCAGCACAGCCTGCATGCGCGCTGTGGCGAGGTCGGGATCGGCGAGGACGCGGGCCTTGTCGGCAAGGCGGAAGAGTTCGGCTAGGTGCTGGACCGAGCGCGTCGACTGCTGGCCGCCGATCATCTGGAAATGGTCTTGGAGGCCATTGAGATAGGCAAGGAAAACGACGCCGGTTTTATAAAAGCGCGTCGGGGCCGCAAAGATATGGCGGCTGAGCGGCACGGTGGGTTCGAGGATGTCGAAGAATTTGTGGGTATTGCCTTCGCCGAGGGCTGCGAGACCGGCCGAGGCGGCGGGGGCGATGGCGTCGAAAATGCCGAGGAGGGCGTGTGAATAGCCTTCGGTGTCACCGGCGATGAGTTCGGCGTAATTGAAATCGTCGCCGGTATACATCTTTACGTTGGCAGGCAGGCGGCGGCGCATGTTGATTTCCTTCTCGGCGGAGAGGAGGGAAATCTTGATGCCGTTGACCTTATCGGCATTGGCGGCGATGACGTCGAGGCAGGTGTCCATGGCCTTGTCGTGGTCGATATCGCCCCAATAGCCCTGCAGGGCCGGATCGAACATTTCGCCGAGCCAGTGCATGATGACGGGCTGTTTGACGCTCGAAAGGACGTGGCCGTAGACGCGGGCGTAGTCGTCCGGGGATTTGGCGGCGGCGGCGAGGGCGCGCGAGGCCATGAGGATGACGCGGCCGCCCTGAGCTTCGACGAAGCCGACCTGCTCGTCATAGGCGCGGATGATATCGTCGATCGTGACGTCGGGGCCGGGGGCGAGGTGATCGGTGCCGGCGCCATAGGCGATGAGGCTATCGTCACGGGTCTTGGCTTCGGCCTGCGAGCGGCGGATCAGTTCCTGCGCCTCGGTCCAGGTCAGGCCCATGCCGCGCTGGGCGGTCTCCATTGCTTCGGCAACGCCGAGGCCGAGATCCCACATGCGGTGGCGGAATTTGAGCGTCGTGTCCCAATCGATCGCTGGGGTCAGCCAGGGATCGTTGATCGCGAGGGGATCGGCCACGACATGGGCCGCCGAATAGGCGATGCGCGGAAAATCGGTCGCCTTGAATTTGACGAAGGGGATCGGGTCGCCGCTCAGAGTGTAGGGGCTGATCGAGCGGTCGGGATTGGGCAGGTTGATGGTCGGCATGGTGGGCTTCCCCCTCATCCGGCGCTGCGCGCCACCTTCTCCCCGATGGGGAGAAGAATGGGCCGGCGGCCGTTCAAACGCGGTGCCCCCATTCCTCTCCCCATCGGGGAGAGGGTGGATCGGCCGGAGGCCGAGACGGGTGAGGGGGTGTTTCCCGTCCGGCGCTGATCAAAATTCCAGCTTCGGAACATCGAGCCAGCGGCGTTCGGCCCAGCTTTTCAGACCGAGTTCGGCAAGTTGCACACCCTTGGCGCCGGCTTCGAGGCCATATTCCCATGGCGCGTCTTCGGCGACGTGGCGGAGGAACATTTCCCACTGGACCTTGAAGCCGTTGTCGGCTGGCCAGTTGTCGGGGACTTCTTCCCAGTCGTTGAAGAAATTCATGGTCTGGGGCTGATCGGGGTTCCAGACCGGCTTGGGCGTGTTGACGCGATGCTGGGTCCAGCATTTGTGGAGACCGGCAACGGCGGAGCCGTGGGTGCCGTCGACATGGAAGGTGACGAGATCGTCGCGGCGGACGCGGGTGGTCCAGCTCGAATTGATCTGGGCGATCACGCCGCCTTCGAGTTCGAAGGTTGCGTAAGCGGCGTCATCGGTGTCGGCAGTGTAGCGCTGGCCGTTTTCATCGACGCGGCTCGGAATATGGGTGGCGCCGAGGCAGGACACGGCCTGCACTTCTCCGAAAAGATTGTCGAGCACATAGCGCCAGTGGCAGAGCATATCGAGGATGATGCCGCCGCCATCGGCCTTGCGATAGTTCCAGCTCGGGCGCTGCGCCTTCTGCCAGTCGCCTTCAAAGACCCAATAGCCGAACTCGCCGCGGACCGAGAGGATGTCGCCGAAGAAGCCGGAATCTTTCAGCATCTTGATCTTCATCAGGCCCGGCAGGAAGAGCTTGTCCTGAACGACGCCATGCTTGAGGCCGGAGGCGCGGGCGGTCTTGGCGAGATTGACGGCGACTTCGAGATCGTCGGAGGTCGGCTTTTCGCAATAGACGTTCTTGCCGGCAGCGAGGGCCTTTTCGAGGAGACCGGCGCGCATCAGCGTGGTGCCGGCATCGAAAAAGATCGTGTCATCGGGATTGGCGAGGGCGGCGTCGAGATCGGTGCCCCAACGCGCGATATTGTGCTTCTTGGCGAGGCGTTCGATCTTGTCGGCATCGCGGCCGACGATGATCGGGTCGACGACGAGGCGATCGCCGTTCTTGAGCGCAATACCGCCCTGGTCGCGAATGGCGAGAATGGAGCGCACCAGATGCTGGTTATAGCCCATGCGCCCCGTGACGCCATGCATGATGATGCCGATGCGTTGTTCCGCCATATGCTCCTCCGGCCGCTTCTGCGGTGTAACTGACTGGTTACTTAGATACAGAGGGTTTGGGGCTGGCGTCAAGCGGGCAAGTGCATGGCGACAGGAATGAGATGGGACCGGAAAGTTACTTAGGGTTGACAGCGGTCATCGGTCAAACCAGACTCCTGCCCATGGTGCTGGCTGGAGGAGGTGGCATCGGGCGCACTGCCGCCGCTTTACCGGTGCTTTGGCGACTGCTATCGGCCTAGTCATTCCTTCTCGCGTCCCAAGAGGCAGGCGTGTCAGACATCAAAACAGCAGACATCGACATGCCGGCCGAAACCGCACCGAAGCGGACGCGCAATTCGGCCAAGACCAAGGCTTCGATCCTTTCGGCAGCACGGGTGGAATTTGCTGATCGCGGCTTTGAAGGGGCGCGCGTGGACGCCATTGCGGAAAGGGCAGGGGCGAACAAGCGGCTGCTCTATCATTATTTTGGTAACAAGGAAGACCTCTACCGGGCGGTGCTGCTCGACGCCTATCAGGAAATCCGGCGGGGAGAGCGGGCGCTGAGCCTTGATCAATATGATCCGATCCAGGCCATGGACCGGCTGGTGCGCTTCACCTTCCGGCATTTTCTCGCCAATCCTTGGTTTCCGCGGCTGCTTGGCACGGAAAACATCGAGAATGCGCGGTTTTTGAAGACGCTCCCCGACATCAAGGCGCTGCATTCACCCCTTGTCGGACAGATCGCGCAGATCATCGAGCGGGGAAACGCAGAGGGGCTGTTTCGGCGCGATGTCGATCCCGTGCAGCTTTATATTTCAGTTGCGGCGCTCGGGTTTTTCTATGTCTCAAACACGGCGACGCTCTCGGTCATCTTTGAGCGGGACCTGTCGAGCGTTGCGATGGTGCAGGAGCGCGAGGCGCATGCCGTGCAGATGGTGCTCGACTATCTGCGCATGAAGGCCAATGGCTGATCGGCCAATCGCCCTAAAGCGTCAAACGCCAAGCTGAAACCGCTCGAAGCGTCCAAGTTCTTCGTTGACCCGCACCTTCTCCTCGGCTCCGATCTCTTCGATCCAGTTCCACTTCTGCACCAGTAGTTTTCCCGCAGCCCGGTCTGTCTTGAGGTCCACTGCCGCGACGACCCGATCGCCCACGAGTACAGGCAGGGCGAAGTAGCCAAAGCGGCGCTTGGCGGCAGGCACATAGGCTTCGAACAGGTGGTCGTAGCCGAAGAAGAGATTGAGCCGCTTGCGCTGGATGATCAGAGGGTCGAAGGGGGAGAGGATATGGACGGTGTCGCTGCGCGCCATTTCCGTGTCCAGGGTCTTGGGCTCTGCCCAATGCGGTACTTTTTCAGCACCCTCTATGGTGATTGGCACCAATTGCCGCCGCTTTACCCGCGCTTCGATCAGTTCGCGGATTGCCGGCTTGGCCTTGGCATTAAGGTGGCAGATCGAATCAAGGCTGACGATGCCCTGGCTTCGTAATGCACGGTCCAAGAGATAGGCTGTCACCTGGTTGTCCGTCGCCGGCTTCGGCGCGCGCTCCCAGCCAAAATGCCGCTCCATCAGGTCATAGGTCTTGACCATGCCGTTGCGGGCCGAGATCACCACATGGCCCTGATAGAACATCAATTGCAGGACGCGCTTGGATGGCTTGCGACTGGCCCAGGGATGGGTCTTGTCGACGAGCTCGTCGTCATCGATGTCGCGGATCGAGAGGGGTCCCTCGTCCCGCAAGCGCCGTTTCATGGCGCCGATTTCCTTGGCGGTGACTGAACCAAACCAGGCGCTCGGATTGTCTCTATAGGCCCGCATGGCGGGCAGGAAATACCGCAAATCGCTCGCCGGGACATAGCTGAGCGCATGCGTCCAGTATTCGATCACGCTTTTATCGCCACTTTGCAGCTGCGCGAGATCGCTGCGGCGATAATCGGGAATGCGGGAAAAAAGGATGTGATGGTGGCAGCGCTCGATGACATTGATCGTGTCGATCTGCACATAGCCAAGATGGGCGATGGCGGCTTGGACTGCTGCCGGGCCTGCGCCAAATGGAACAGGCGAATCAAGCCGCTGTGCCGCCATCCAGATGGCGCGCCCCTTGGCCTGAGACATGGTGTAGACCGATTGTGCCACGCCGTTTCCCCTCAAATCACAGGGGAACAATAGAGGAACGACCATTCCGGGGAAACCCGATTTCGCCGCATGAACGGGATCGACGAGCGGGGATCAATCAGGTGCTTGGTGTATCCGAGAGGCGCGATTTCAAACGACCGACGATTTTGGCGGCCTTGACCATCAGGGCGAGATCGACATCGCCGTCATCCATGCCGTCCTCGCGCTGAACCCAGGCGGGAATAATCAGTTCGTGACGCTGTTCCTGCCCATCGATGATCTCGGTCAAGACGGCGCGCACCTTGCCCGTCACGCGATTTTCGAGCCGCGGATGGTCATGGCGTTCGGCCAGAGCGATGTCGATTAATTCAAGACTCATATTCGGCTCCGCGGGAGAGCCCCCGCCACCGAAACTGGCCCTAGATGGTTCATGCGGCGTTAATGCGTCCAAGCCGCGCGCCGTTGTCCACAGGCGGGCCAATAACCTCGATTATAGGCCCGTTATTTTCAGACGCGCACCGCGTGTTCGACGCGGCCGGCATCGCCGAACACCCGAATATAACGCTCGATTTCGCTCTTCTCGCCCGTTGCCTTGGCGGGATTGTCCGAGAGCTTTACCGCCGGGCGCCCATTGGCTGTCGAGACCTTGGCAACGATCGAAATCGGATCGAGCTGGGGGTTATGAACGGGCGCGCAGCCCTCGAAATCATTGGTGAGATTGGTGCCCCAGCCAAAGCTCATGCGCACGCGGCCATCGAAATGGAGATAGGCCTCTTCGATCATGTCGACATCGAGCCCATCGGAGAAAATCAGCAGCTTTTCCTTGGGGTCGCGGCCTCGGCTTTCCCAGAATTTGATGATGCGCTCCCCGCCCTCGATAGCAGGCGCCGAATCAGGGCGGAAGCCGGTCCAGTCCGCCACCCAATCGGGCGCATCGCGGAGGAAGGCATCCGTGCCGAACGCATCGGGCAGGACGATGAGCAGATTGCCGCCATAATAGCTCTTCCAATCCTGGAGCACCCGATAGGGCGCCTCGCGCAATTCCTCGTCCGAGCGCGCGAGCGCGGCCAGCACCATGGGCAGTTCGTGGGCATTGGTGCCCAGGGCTTCGAGGTCGGTATCCATGGCCAATTTGACATTGGAGGTACCGGTGAAATTTTCTCCGATCCCTTCCTTGAGTGCTTCGACGCACCAGCGCTGCCAGAGGAAGGAATGGCGCCGTCTGGTGCCGAAATCGGAAATCTTGAGATCGGGCAGCTTTTTCAGTCGCTCGACCTTTTCCCACATCTTGGCCTTGGCGCGGGCATAGACGACATCGAGCACGAAGGGGCCATAGCTTTTCATCGCGGCGCGGCTGCGCAATTCGTTGATGATCGCGAGGGCCGGGATTTCCCACATCGAGGTTTCGAGCCAGAGCCCGGGAAATTCGAGCACGAATTGGCCATCGCGCTTTTCGAGGCGATATTCCGGCAGCTGGAAATTTTCGAGCCAGCGCAGGAAGCCGGGCTGGAAAATCTGCTTGGAGCCATAAAAGGTATTACCGGCCAGCCAGATCATTTCCTTCTTGGCGACGCGCAGCGTGCGGCAATGATCGAGCTGGGCCCGCAATTCCTCGATGTCGATTTCTTCGGCAAGCTTGACCGACTTGGTGCGGTTGATCAGCGAGAAGGTGGCCTCGACCTTGGGATAAAGGCCCCAGATCATCTGCAGCATGAGAAGCTTATAGAAGTCTGTATCGAGCAGACTTCGTACAATCGGGTCGAGCTTCCAGGTGTGGTTGTAAACCCGGCGGGCAATATCGGTGTAAGTAGCCATCTCGTCCCCAATCAGCGCACGTCTTCTAGCGTGCCCGCCGGCGGATTGATACGGCTTTTCCCACTGCGACAGTGCTGCCCTTGCTGACCCGCCACGCTTGGGTTAAGCGATGGCTCAAAGGGAGACGCCATGCCGTTTCGTGGGCGGAACATGACGAGGGAAGTGGGCGCCGCTTTAGCGGTCCTTGCCCTTTACGTCCTCGTTCTTCTCGCCCCGCTGCATCAGGCGGCAGGCCTGCAGCGCGATCTTGCAGCGCTCGGCCATCCGGCCTGGGACCAGTTTTCGGTCTGTGCCAGCCTTTCGCGCGCCGATCCCGGGGAGCGTCCCGCCCCGATCAAATGCGCGGCTTCCGGCATCGGGCACAATGCCTTGCCACCGCCGGCTGCACCGGCCATTTCGCTCGGCACGGAGCGCATTGCCGGCATCGTTATCTATCGCGATTTCGAAGAGCTCTTCGAGCAGCGCGTCGAACGCGCAACGGCACAGCCAAGAGCCCCGCCGCACCAGGTCTGACCCCTTTTGTCCCTGCTGCGCCTTATGCAGCTGGGGTGCTTTTCAGACCTTTTTCGGAGATCCAAAGTGATCCTCTCGTTCTCGCGCGCCCTTCTTGCCGCAACTCTCGTTCTCGCCGCAACGCCGGCTTTTGCCCATTCCACCCTCGAGGTCCAGGAAGCCAAGATCGGCTCGACCTATAAGGCCGTTCTCCGCGTGCCCCATGGTTGCGGCACCGAGGCCACCAACACCGTCCGCGTCCAGATCCCGGAAGGTTTTTACAATGTCAAACCCATGCCCAAGGCAGGCTGGGATCTTGAAACCGTCACCGGCCCCTATGAGGGGAGCTATGACAATCACGGTACGACCGTGACCGAGGGCGTCAAGGAAATCGTCTGGTCCAACGGCAACCTGCCCAATGAGTGGTATGACGAGTTCGTCTTCCGCGGCACCTTCGCCAACAGCCTCGAACCCGGCCGCTTCTATTTTCCGGCCATCCAGGAATGCGCCAATGGCGAAGAGGCCTGGATCGATGTCACGGGCGATGAAAACGCCGAAATGCCAGCGCCGAGCCTCGAGCTCTTGCCGGCAGACGCCAAGACTGGCCACTGACCCTATCAAGGAGGCGCTTCGGCGCCTCCTTTCCTTTCAGGAGCCAGCATGAATCCTTTTAGATTTTTCACCCGGCTAATGGCTGGGCTGGCGATGCTTTGCGCGCTGGCAGCGCCAGCCTTGGCCCATGCCCAGTTGCTGAGCTCGGAACCGGCAAGCAATAGAATTGTGCAAGAGGCGCCGGAGACGATTGCCCTCAAGTTCAACGAGGCTGTTTCCCCGCTCTCGATCACCCTGATCGATCCCATGGGCCAAAAGACCGATCTGACCGGGCAAAGCCTTGGCGGGGAAACCGTCACGATCAGCCTGCCGCAAAATCTCGGCACGGGAACGCATGTACTGTCCTGGCGTGTCGCCTCGATCGATGGGCATCCGGTCGGGAGCGCGCTGGTTTTTTCGGTTCGTGCGGCAACGACGCCAGCATCTGCCCTTGAGGCCGACCGGGCGACGGCCATTGCGCTTTGGGCCAGCAAGGCACTGCTGTTCCTTGCCCTCTTCATCGGCCTCGGCGGCGTCTTTTTCAGACTGGTCGCACCGGTCCCCCGAAAACTCGAAGAGATCATGATCGGGATGGTGAGCGGAGGCCTCGTGCTGGCGCCACTTTCACTTGGTCTTCATGGGCTCGACGCGCTGGGCCAGCCGCTGACTGGCCTATCTAGTCTTGCACCGTGGCAGGCCGGATTTTCGACATCCTATGGCGTCACAGTTTTGGTTTTGGTGGCCGGTTTTGTCTTCGGCCTTTTAGCAATGCGGCTAGATGATGGGCGCGCTGCCAGGGGCTTTGGGACTGTCGCCGTCCTCTTGGGCGCCTTGTCACTGAGCTTGAGCGGGCACGCCGGGGCAGCAGAGCCGCAATGGCTGACGCGTCCGGCAGTCTTTCTCCATATTGCCAGCATCCTGTTCTGGGTTGGCGCCCTTATCCCGCTTTTCGTGCTGTTCTCGAGCCGGGCGGACGAGGCCGACCGGGCCCTAAGGCAGTTTTCGCGGGTAATTCCAGTGCCCGTCGCGGCACTGGTTCTGTCCGGGGCGACGCTGGCGACTATCCAGATGGGTGCGCCTGGAGCCGCATGGCTTTCACCCTATGGCTATATTCTTGGCGCCAAGCTTCTGCTTTTGCTTGGGCTTTTTGCGCTCGCGCTGTCGAACCGACTAAGGCTGACCGAGCCGGCGCTGGCCGGGGCGGAAGGATCGCGCAAGCAGCTTCGGCGTTCGATCTTCGTTGAGATTTTTATCGTCGTGGTCATTCTGGGTCTCGCGGCCAGCTGGCGATTTACGCCGCCACCGCGCGCCCTAGCCGAAATGCCCTTGGCCGAGCCGATCCATGTGCATGCGATGAATAGCGCGGTGATGGCGGATGCCACTTTGACGGGAGCGCCGGGCAGTGCCGGACTTACCATCAGGCTAACGGATATCAATTATGGCGCCATAGAAGCCCAGTCGGTCACGGCAATCCTGTCTTCGGAAACCTTGGGGATCGCGCCGATCCGGCGGGATGCCGAAGAGACAGATGGGGAATGGGTCGTTGGGGATCTTGCCGTTCCGCTGGCGGGGCAATGGACGCTGACCCTCGAAATTCGGCTTACCCGCTTCAGCCTTGCCAAGATCGCGGCAGATTTCGAGGTGCCGTAGGCCACGAAAAGCCCCGCCCTTTTGTGAAGGGGGGGCGGGGCTGTTTTTTAGTCTCGATCAGAGATCGACATCGTCCTCAGCGAGGCCTTCGACGTCGGCTGCGGCGCGGCGGAGGATTTCGGCGGCGCGGCGCTGGTGGTCTTCGGAGCCGTGGCGGGCTTTCTTGATGGCGCCCTTGAGCGCTTTGCGGGCCTCGTCGAGTTCGGGCACGGCATCATGAAGCGGCCGATCTTCGTGGTGATGGTGGCGCGGATGCGGCGGCTCCTGACCTTCGCCAGGGCGCCCGCCAAAGGGCCAGTCGGCCCGGACGAACTCGCGGAACCGGTTGAACTGTTCGCCGGTGCGCGCGAGGAAATCGAGCGTCGAGGCGACGGCGTCGCGGTTTTCCCCGAGATGGGTCCGGCCCTCGTCGGTGATCGTATAGAGCTTCTTATTGCCCTCGGCGGACGAGGTGACGTAGCCGGCTTCCTCAAGATAGGTCAGGGCCGGGTAGACGATGCCGGGGCTCGGGGAATAAACGCCGTTTGAGCGCTCTTCGATGGCCTTGATCAGGTCATAGCCGTGCCGCGGTTGCTGCTCGATGAGATAGAGGGCGACGAGGCGGACATCGCCCGAGGCCAGCATACGCCCGACGCGGATATTGCCGCCCCACTGGCCGAGATCTTCGTCGCCGAGATTTTGCTGCACCTTGCCCCAGCCGCGACGGGCCATCTGCTCAAAGCGCCGCCAGTTGGGTTCTCCATTACGCCAAGTTGACATGATGTGTCTCCGATATGTTTTCAAAGCCCGTAAGGAGGAGATCGGGGTGCAGGCAGTGGCTTTCAAGATATATCTTATGAAAGTTTTGTAAGGAGGGGGGTTCGGGATTTGGTGTGTAACGGACGATCACCCTCCTAGCCTCCCCAATCTAGGGGGAGGTATCTGCCGGTGGTTGGGTGAAATTTGTGCCACAAACGCAATGCAGCACCTCCCCCTTGATGGGGGAGGTTGGGAGAGGTGATCGGCAGATTGTTTCGCCTTAAGGCCGGCTGGCCCATTCTAAAAGGCTGGGGAGGCTCACGAACGGCACGCCGGCATGTTCGGTGAGGCCTGAAGCGCAGGTGGAGACGGTGGAGATGCCGAGGCTGCAATTGGCCGGGATGTCAGTGTGGACGCGGCGGGTGGCGTGGGCGTTCAGTTCGGGGATGAATAGGCCTTTGTCGCCGGCATAGCCACAGCAATTGATGGAGGAGAGCACGGCGATCTCGTCGGCGCAGGCGCGGGCGAGGGCTTCGGTCATCGGTTGCTCGGCAAGGCGCTGGGCGGAGCAGTTGTGGTGGACCGCAACGCTTTGAAGTTTTTGCGTGATCGTCAGGCGCGGCAGAATTTCGGCGAGGATGAATTGCGGAGAATCCGACACCGCGGCATCGCCGGGGAACTCGCGCAGATGTTTTGCGCAAGTCGAGGCGTCGGTGACGATCTTGAGGCGCCCGGCGTCGGAAAGGGAGGACAATTCGGATTTGAGGGCCTTGCCGACTTCGGCGGCTTGTTCGGGAAAACCCTTGGATTGAAAGGGCTGACCGCAACATTGGCCAGTCAGGTGCTCGGGCACGATGACATCGAAGCCGGCGCGCTCGAGAAGGGCGACCATGGCAGCGGGTGTGTCGAGGAGGCCGTGTTCGGTCTTGGGAGCGCCGAACATGCGACTGGGGCAGGCCGGGAAATAGACAACCGAAGGTCGACCGGTCTGGGTGATCGGAACGGGGAAGCCGGTCTTCTGGGGATTCTGGCGGGTTTCCGTGGGTTTTGGCGCGCCGGGGCCGTGGTGGAGGGCGCGGGAGACGCGGGGGACCCGCTTATTGGTCGCGCGGCGGGCGGTTTCGGTGATGGCTTCGACTGCAGGCGCGGGAATGATGGTGCGCGCGGCATCGGCGATTGCCACGCCACCGCGCATGACCCTCTCGACCGTACCGCGATGATCTGCGGCAAAGCGCGCGACGGAATGCGCGGTGCTTGTGCGGCGGCGGGCGCGTTCGCCGAGGATGAGGGTGCCGGTTTCGATGCCGACGGGGCAGCGGATGGAACAAAGATTACAGGCGGCGCAGGTGTCCATGCCGGCATATTGGAAATCGGCGTCGAGGCGCGCGAGCCGGGCCGGGTCTTCGCCGGTCGAGCGGAGGCGGGCGCGTTCGCGGGTGACGGCGATGCGCTGGCGCGGGGTCAGCGTCATGTGATGGCTGGGGCAGGCGGGCTCGCAGAAACCGCATTCGATGCAGAGATCGACGACTTCGTCGGCGAGCGGCATGAGTTTGAGGTTTTTGACGTGGATTTTTGGATCGTCGTTGAGGAGCACGCCAGGATTGAGGAGGCGTTCGGGATCGAACAGGGCCTTGATGCGATGCATGATCGCGTAGGCTTTCGAACCCCACTCGGCCTCGACGAAGGGCGCGATGGCGCGGCCGGTGCCGTGTTCGGCCTTGAGTGAGCCGCCATAGCGGCCGGAGACGAGGGTGCTCAGGGCCTGGTTGAACAGATCGAATTTCTCGGCAGCGCCGGGCTTGGAAAAATCGTCGCCCATCTGGAAGTGGAGATTGCCGGCGAGCGCGTGGCCAAAAATGACGGCGTCGGTATAGCCATGATCGTCGAGCATGGTGCGGAGATCGACGACGAATTCGGCAAGGCGCTCGATGGGGGCGGCGACATCCTCGGTGAGCATGATCGAGCCCTTGGGGCGGGCGGCACCGGCCGAAGTGAAAAAGCCTTTTCGGATATCCCAGAGGGCGTGGCTGCGATGTTCGTCGGTCGAGAGATCGATATGAGTTGCGCCGTGACGGGCCAGCAGCTCTTGCGTCTTTGCGACCTCGATGGCGAGCGTTTCCGCGTCAGGGGCGGTGACGTCGATGAGGACGGCGGGGGAATCCGCACCAAGCCAAGGGAGAAGCGGCTGCATCGGGGGCAGGTGCTCGACCGTCGTCAGAGCGCGGCGTTCGATATATTCGGCGGCGGTGACGCCAGTCGTGACCTGGACGCCGCCATTGGCCATTTCGATGATGGCGCGACCGGCCGATTGCGGATCTGGGAAGGGGACGAGGCCGGTGGCCTTGAAGGGATGCTCGGGGACGGTGTTGTAAGTGATCTCCGATACAAAGCCCAACGTGCCTTCGGAGCCGACCATGAGGTGGATCAGGATGTCGAGCGGGTCGTGATAGTCAACGAGGGCATTGAGCGAATAGCCGACGGTGTTCTTGATCCGGTACTTGTGGCGGATCAGGGCGACGAGTTCGGCATCGTCCATGATCTCGTGGTGAAGATCATGGAGCGCGCGCAACATGCCGGCGTGGGAAACGCGAAACGCGTCGCGGCTGGCAGCATCGCCTGAATCGAGCATGGTGCCATCGGTGAGTACGATCCGGAGGCGGGCCATGGTGTGATAGGTGTTTTGCGCAACACCGCAGCACATGCCCGAGGAGTTGTTGTTGACGACGCCGCCGATCTTGCAGGTGGCCTGCGAGGCTGGATCGGGCCCGATCTTCTTGTCGTAGGGTTTTAGAGCCTTGTTGGCTTCGGCGACGATGATGGCGGGGCCGAGGGTGATTTTCTCGGCGCCGGGATGAATGTCGAGCTTGCGCCAGCCATCGCC
>CAJYKO010000337.1 GCA_913775215.1 uncultured Devosia sp.
ATTCGCGGGCTAAGCCGGTATGAGAGCCGTGTTCTGGCCGCGGCCGGCCTCCTCCATGACATTGGCCACGGCCCGCTCTCCCACACCCTCGAGCCGGTCTTCAACACCAATTTCGGCATCAATCACCATAACGCCGGAAGCGCAATTCTCGAAGGCGATACCGTTCTTGGTGACGAGATCCGAGAGATATTAACCGCGTACCAGGTCGATAGGGATGAGGTAGTCGCCATGATCGAGGGCACCCACCCCGGTGCGCATGCATTTCTGTTTGCAAGTCCTATCAATCTCGACACTATAGAGGGGATTAGCCGGTCGCGTCTTTTTGCCGCGAAAGCAACCCGCCCATTCAACCCCAAGCGACTGGTGGCGCTTATCGCCGCCGAGGCCGAATGGCCGACTAAGGCTTCCGACGAGTTTTGGCGGCTTAAAGACAGCGTCTACAACCTTATTATTCACCATCCACACGGTTTGCTCTTCGATGGTCTCGCACAGGCGTACATGTCCGTAGAGATTGCGCAGTTCCGCCCATCGCATTTCCTTTGGAATGAAGAGCAGTTGCGACTACGCCAGCCCGATCTATTTAATATTTTTGCTTGGGCAAGGAAATCCAAGCGGCGCGCTCTTAATCGCTTAACCCAAAAAAGTCCTGCAATCTTTGAGCATTCGATTAAGGCGCCCATACGTAGCTTCACCATCAATAGGCGTTGTGCGATTGGCAAGCCTGAGGACTTGGCCAACCGCTACATTCAATCAAAAGTCAGCAGAAGCGTGTCTATAGCGGATTTGGTGGGAAGCATGTCGACGGAAAAGGCAACCCTTGCATGAGCTTGAGCCCGAAAGCGCGAGGTGTATTCGAACGCGCCAGCGGACGCTCTGAGGACGGCTTAAAGAAAATGCGAGAAGTCGCCGCCGAAGTGATGGGCGATGACGACCGCTTCATTGTTGGCGTTAACGGCAGTTACGCGCGCCGTGAGGTGACCGGCGGATCGGATGTCGACCTCTTCGTTCTCTTCCGCAAAGACGCCGTGAAGGAAGCCCAAGAGCGGCAGACGAAGCTTCGAGCGCGCCTTGAAGAGGAAGGCTTCAAGATGCCGGCTCCAGGAGGCGTGTTCTCCAGCCCGCTGACGGTCGGCATGCTGACCCAGACGATTGGCGGCATGGACGACTCAAACGAATACATAACCAGGCGCATGCTCCTGCTGCTAGAGGGCGAATGGATTTACAACCAGCCCGAATTCGATCGAGCTCGCTTCCGTCTGCTCGAGCAATACGTTTCGGCCTCAATTCGTAGCGATCAGATCTGCCTTTTCCTTCTGAACGACATCATTCGCTATTGGAGGACAATCTGCGTTGACTTTGAATACAAAGTGCAGACCGACGGAAAGCCGCGCGAGATCAGGCTGATCAAGCTACGATTTTCCCGCATGCTTCTGTTTTTCGCGGGCATTTTGGCTGTTGGCGAGACTTACGGGTTGGAGCGAGCGGCTAAGGTCGAGAGGCTATCCCGGCTTTTGGCCATACCGGCTCATTTGCGTCTTCTCGACCTAGCGGGCAACAAGGCCCACTTGGCACTCGAAGTCTATGCCGAGTTCCTGGCAGCGCTCGACGATAGCGTTATCCGTGACGCTTTGTCGACGTCTTTGCCGGCGGGCAAGGAATCTCATGAGTTCACAGAACTAAGAGCCAAGGCGCAGCAATTCAGGATGTCCCTTTTAGAGTTACTCCAGACGCACTTCAACAAAGAAAACCCCACGGTCGCCGCCTTGATGCTGTAATATGATATGAAAGAGGCATCAATTAAGAACATCGCGAAGGCCAAATAGGAATCAGGGTTTGGCAAAGAATTCTAAAATCGAGTGGACGACACACACGTTCAATCCTTGGTGGGGTTGCGTAAGAATGTCACCTGCTTGCAAATTCTGCTATGCTGAGAGCTGGTCCAAACGGTTGGGTCAAGATGTTTGGGGCGCACACGCCGACCGGCGTTTTTTCGGTGACAAGCACTGGGCCGAGCCGTTGGTCTGGAACCGTAACGCACAAGGGTCAAAGGAGCGCCCGCGCGTCTTCTGCGCGTCGATGGGGGACGTGTTTGAGGATCGGGCGGATCTTGATACAGCGCGAACTCGATTGTGGAATTTAATTGAAGCAACGCCAGCCCTCGACTGGCTTCTGCTCACGAAACGACCAGATCTCGTGCTCCATAGCGTGCCATGGGGCCGCAACTGGCCAACCAACGTCTGGCTTGGCACAACTGCCGAGAATCAGGAGTGGGCCAACAAGCGCCTTCCGAGCCTAGCCAAGATTCCAGCAGCCGTACGCTTCATCTCGGCCGAACCACTGTTGGGGCCGCTCAGTCTTGCAAAATGGACCCACGCAATTGATTGGGTTATCACTGGCGGCGAGAGTGGCAGCAAGGCACGACCCTCGAGCCCGGCGTGGTTTCGGACTCTGCTGAATGAATGCATGGCGGCGGACATTCCCTTCCACTTCAAACAATGGGGAGACTGGGCGCCGGGACAAGGCGAGAACCTCGCTAAGACGCGCGCGGCATCGGTAGTCGATGGCACAACTATGTTGCGGATCGGAAAGAAGGCGGCTGGTCGTCTTTTAGACGGTACGACATGGGACGGCCTCCCGCGCATCCGTCTGGCCTGATCGCAATAGGGACCGCTCGATCCATGACCGTCCAGATCGTTTATAGCTCTAATGGGCGAGGAAACACCGTTCCTTACGCCCCATTCAAGAGCGGCATCAGGCAGAATCACGGCTTTATCGACCTGCGTGGCAAGCCGGACGAAGTTGCTGCCGTCCCCGAAACGCAGATAAGTTTGGCTCTTACTGATCTGCTTATCACTCTTGCCCAGCCCCATTCGACATTGATTTCGCTCGGCTGCGATCTTGGTGAGCACACTGACCCGGGTAGCCAACTTCAAACGCGCCGACGTGCAGGGGGCTACGTTCAGGTTGCCGACGCGCGCATGAACGATGCAGAGGGCAACTTCCTGAAGCGTGCAGCCGCTCACATCGAGGCGGCTCTTCGAGCCGCCGCGGATGACAGTCGCTGGAGCGTACGCTTCGATCTGACTAGGGTCGATTATGCGTTCGACGACCACATCGAGGCTCACAGTTTTTGGATTTGGTTCGACGCAAAGGCGAGCACGATCGAGAAAGCACGCTTGTCGCGTGAACGCCTCCTTATCGCGATAAGAATCGGCATCGAGACATTCGAATCCAACTCCTCAACGATTGAAGCGGCTCGGCCGTGACTCCCACATAGCGACGCCTCGAGTTGGGGTGGAAGAACGCGACCTCTGAGATCGGGATCGGCTCGGTTAAATGGCAGAGATGAGGGCGCCGACCAAATGACTCTGAACGAAGGGCCGCCTACCGCAGCCGACCGGCCGAGAGTGAGGAGCAGCTCTCCATCCCGATGCGAGGCGATTGAGGCCCTTCCCCGTCAGCTGAACGAACGGCGGCTTTCGCCGACCGGCCGCCCGAAAGCGGACGGGCAGCTATCCACCAGCTGGCTGCGCCAAAGCCCGCTGCCCTGCCCCCTGAACGAGCGTCCGCTTTGTCGCGATTGACGCCCTGAAGCGGACAGGCCGTTCCCCACCAGATCCGACGACATGCCTGCCTCACCAACCCCAACGACTGGATCAAAAGGTTAGATCGGGGTCAACGCATAAACGCCCTCGCCAACATGTCGAACACTACACGGCATCGCCTGATGCGCTTCAGATCCTCATGCATCACGATCCATATAGGCAGCGGCAGGTCCAGCGCATCGACCAAAATCCGCACAAGCGCCGGATCACGCTTTGCGACAGCGGTTTGGCAAATGCCGATCCCGAACCCGGCCTGGATAGCTGCGAACTGTGCCGCGTCGCTGTCGACCCGCAAGGCAAACGCCGACCTGTCGATTCCCGGAAGGTGCCGCATGGCCGCGCGGATGAAATCCGTTTCGGTGTCGAAGCCAATCAGGTCGTGGCCGGACAGATCGGCCAATGTGTTCGGCACGCCGCGCCGGTCGAGATAATCGCGACGTGCGTGGAAACCGAGACGAACATCCCCGACGTGGCGGGCAACCAACGCTTTCTGGGTCGGCTCGAACATCCGCACCGCGATGTCGGCATGGCGTTGAAGCAGATCGTCGGGCTGATCGGACAGCGACAATTCGATCGTCAGCTCGGGATGCGCCCGGCGGGAATCCGTCAGGATCGGCGGCAGTTGCATGACGCCGACTGCATGGCTGGCGCTGATCCGTACGACGCCGGAGACGGCATCCGGACCACCGCTGCCCGACCGCCTAAGCGCAGCCGCAGCAGCCACCAGCGCATCGGCATGGGGACGAAGCGACAACGCATGATCGGTCGGCGACAGCCCTCGCTGCGTACGGACGAACAGCTTGCCGTCGATCGCCTGTTCAAGCGCATCGATATGGCGGGCGATGCTCGGCTGCGTCATGCCGAGCGCCCGAGCCGCGCCAGACAAGGATCCCTCGCGCAGCACGGCCGCGAAGCTTCGATAGACGTCCCAGCTCGGTTCGTTGCTCATAGATTTACGTATAGCGGCTCGCCGCTTTTCGGCAATTTTCGTTGCGCTGAACTGCCACGATCATCGCCGCCGTATCGATGGAGGCGATGATGACACAGCGAACAGCCCTGATCCTGGGTGCCACCGGAGGGATTGGCGGGGCGATGGCCCTGCGACTGCTCGCCGGCAACTGGACCGTCCGGGCACTGACCCGAAGCGATACCGCGCGCCTGCCCGAGGGATGCATAGGCGTGAGGGGCGATGCGCTAGACCCGGCTGGCGTGATTGCTGCAGCGACAGGGGCAGACGTCATCGTCCATGCCGTCAACCCGTCGGGCTATCGCGGCTGGGAGAAACTGGTCCTGCCGATGCTCGACAGCACGCTGGCGGCGGCGAAGGCGAGCGGCGCCCGGATTGTGCTGCCGGGAACGGTCTATAATTTCGGGGCCGACGCCTTCCCGCTGATCGCCGAGGATGCCCCCAGCATCCGCGCACCCGCAAGGGCGCGATCCGGGTCGAGCTGGAACGGCGCTTGCAAGCCGCGGCCGACGCTGGCGATGCCAAGGTCCTGATCGTCCGCGCTGGGGACTATTTCGGCCCGGGCGCCGCGAACAACTGGTTCGGCCAGGGACTGATCACGCCCGGCTCCCGGCCCCGCGTGATCCGTAATCCCGGAAAGCCTGGCGTCGGTCATCAATGGGCGTACCTCCCCGACGTCGCCGAGACGATGGCGCGGCTGCTCGACCGGACCGACCTGCCGGCCTTCGCGCGGTTCCACATGGATGGCCTTTGGGATCCGGACGGCCGCCAGATGGTCAAGGCGATTGCCCGCGCGCTCGGTGACCCGGCTGCGCCGATCCGCCCTATGCCCTGGTGGCAGCTTCGCCTGGCCGCGCTGTTCGCCACGACGCCACGCGAGTTGATGGAGATGCGCTATCTCTGGCAGCAGCCGGTGCGCCTGGCGAACGACCGTCTGCTGGCGGAACTCGGGCCGGAACCCCGTACGCCCCTCGCCGAAGCGGTGCGGGTGACGCTGGCGGGCCTCGGCTGTCTCTGACGGCGGGTGACGTGGGGGCCGCCATCGGCTATATCGGTGGCGAGACCGAAGGAGCCACGACCATGAACGACCGGAAGATCAGCGCCATCCAGCCTGTCCTTTCTGTCCGTCACGGTGTCTATGTCGAGCTTCCTCACTCTCTCCAACCTCTCCGCCGCCACGCCTGACGGCCGACCGCTCTTCCATGATCTGACCCTGTCGGTCTGTGCCGAGCGCGTCGGTATGGTCGGGCGCAACGGATCGGGCAAGTCGACGCTGCTGCATATCGTTGCGGGCGACGCGCGTCCCGTGTCCGGCACAATCCACCGCGCGGGCACGGTCGACCGGCTTGCCCAGCTTTGGCATGACGGGGACAGCGTCG
>CAJYKO010000338.1 GCA_913775215.1 uncultured Devosia sp.
ATCGCTGCGGACTGACTGGCTGGCCGAATCAAGCGCCCTTCCGAAATGATCAACCGCCTGGGCAGGGCGGTTGAGATCCATCAGACACCAGGCATGAGCGAGAGCGCCGGCCGGAGACAGGCTGGCCGGCGGACGATAACTTCGGCAACTGCCGCCGCCGCTGCTACCTCCGCCACTGCCGCTGTCAGATACCACGGTCTCCTGCGCTGGCGCTGCAGCATAGTCTTGCCGGGTCTGCGTTGTCGTCGCGCGGACGGTTTGCACCTGCGCCGGAAACATCGTTACGTGCTGCGGCCGAGGCTTCGGTAGCGGCACATTAAAGCCTGCCGCCGAAACCGAACCAAACTGAGCGATACGCGCCGACCGCCCACCCCAGCTCCGACGAATTTCCTCGACTTGGGCCGTGTTGCCAAGAGCATTAGCCGCAACCATCATGCCATAGGCAGCCGGCTCGAGATCGGACTGCCACCCCAGTGCGGTTTGAAACCATTCATACGCTGTCTGGGGCTGGTTGAAGGCATAGGCATACCAGCCGAGTTGCTGGGCGATATCGGCATCGCGCGCCTTGAGCGCCACTCGGACGATCCGCGAGAGCGTGTCCTCTGTGATGGTCAGGCGTGGCTCAATGGCGATCATTGCGGCCGCTGCATCGCGATAGACGCCTTCAATGGTGTCGTTGTCGTCGTAAAATTCGGCCATGGCCTTTTCGGCGGCCGCAGGATCATCGAGCTGCATCAAGGCAACCCCAAGCCCTTCGGCCGATGCGGCGGACGGATCGGCATCTACGGCATCCTCGAAGTACCGCCGTGCATCCTCAGGTTCGCTGCGCGCCAGTTCAAAATAGCCAAGCAGCCGGAAATCTTCGGCATTTTTGGACGATGTGGCTTCCTTGGCCAGAAGTTCGACATCTGCCTCATCCGGCTTTTCGCCACCTTCTTCAAGAGCACCGCCGACTGCACTTCGTGCAAGGTCAAGGCGCAGTGCCGTGAATTCGGGCGTTCCGTCCGTACCGGGCTTTTCAAGGGCGAGGAGCGGGTCGAGTTCGGCCCGGTCAAGCAGCGCCATGGCCTTTTGCATGGTCGCGAAGCGTTCGGCGGTGTCCGTGCAATTGGTCAGGATATAGCTATAGGCATCGATGCCGCGCTGCTTGGCATCGGTCTTGATGAAAGCCTCGGCCAGCCGCCAGAGATTGTCGACACTGGCACAGGTCAAAAGCTGCGGCGCGTTGGCAGCAATCGAGATCACGGCATCGAACTGGCCGGCGTCCGAAGCCGCGCGCAGCCGCGTGCCTGCTTCGCCCCGCTCGATGGTTTCGAGCAGATCGGCAGTCGGCACATAAGTCGGGTCGGCCTGTTGCTTTTCTGCGATAGCGGCGCGTGCTCCGGCAAAGTCGCCAGCAGTAACGAGATCCCAGATGTGGACAATCGATTCATCGGGGACAAAGTCAGTCGCTAGCGGATCTGCTGGCGGCTGCCAATTGGGGTAGAGCGCTCGCAGGCGCTCGATTTCCCGTTGCAGGCGTTGCGTATCGCCCTGCTGGGCAAAGTAACGCAAGGCCGTTTCATCCGGTCCCCCAGCGCCCGTTTCAGGGACGGTCTGGGCGGAAACCGAAGTCTGCGGTGTCGAAATACTTGTTGCCGGGGTTTGCGCGACGGTGAATGCCGGTGAAGCCTCCGATCCAGTTGGGGCTCGAGATCCGGCTGGCGGAATGGCGGCAAATGTTATCGTGCCAGTCCGCGCGGTAGTAATGGGATCGACCGGAACTATGGCATTGGCGATCGGCAGCGGCGATTGCGCCACCGCAGGCGCTTTCGACGTCAGGTAGAGACCTGCCCCAAGGCTGATCGCGCCTGCGCTTGCTACACAAAGTGCCCGGCCCCAATATCTCATGAAGCCGTCCCCTCGCCAAAACAATCGCTCCGACTGCGCCGAAGATAGTCGAGCATCAGAAGTTGCAGTGTCGCTGCGTAATAACTCGTGGGCGACATGGTGCGCAGGTCTTCGGGCACGATTTGTCCATTGGCTATGCATTCCATGCTTGCCTGGATGAGCCGATAACCGGGTTCGGAAATCGGCTCGATCGCCTGCCCGGTATTGAGGTCAATCTTGAAGAGCCCACCTGAGGATGCCTTGGCGCGGAAAGGCTCGAGATAAGAGGGATCGGCACCTGCCCGCATCAGGTAAAGCGGAATGCGAATGCCGTTATAGCCGAACTCTGCCGGAAAGTCCGGCGCAGGACCAAGTTGGCCTGCTGCCATCACCACCCAGTCGCCAGGAATTCCGGCGGGTGTCGTCTGCGCGCGGCGGAGCAGTTCCAGCCCTGTGGCTTCGACCGATTCCCAGTCCACCGCTGGGTCGAGCTCGCGGAAAAGCGGCAAAGCTTCGTAGACCCAATAGGATGGGTTGAGGATCGGCTGGCCGCTTGTCGCATCGCTGCCGGTAAACCCCTCGCTACCGGGCAGGATGGCGAGGAGCCCATCTGCATAGGCAAGAAGATCGCGACCGACCGTCTCGACGATTGTCTTCGCCTCGTCGCTATAAGCCGGTTCGTTCCAGACCTGCCCTGCCATAAGCAGACCATAGGCGATCAGGATATCGCCGTCCGTTGCGTTGTTGGGATCGGTCACATGGGGATTGGCATCCGGTTCCCAGCGCCAGGCCGCGAGCCCATCATCGCGGATCATCAGGTCCGTCCGGGTAAAGCTGAGGATCCGCTCAAAGCTCGGCCGATCTTCGGCGAGCGCCGCCAGGATCAGTCCATAGCCTTGGCCTTCGGAGTGGCTGATATTGCCATTGCCCGTGTCGATCACACGGCCATTTTCTGCAACGAAGCCATCAAGATAGGCTTGCCATTCGCCCGGTTCAATCACCGAGGCGGCCTGCGCCGGCAGGGTCATAAGACCTCCCAAAACAAGGGCGATGAGCCTTTTCATGATGGCCGTCCGATTCTGGTCAACATGCGTGAGGTCGCGAGCATCAGCAGAACGGCGCCCAGGACAATGGCAAGGGTAAAGTATAAAATGTTTCCTGAGAACCAGTTGGCTGCGATACGGCGGAGGTTTGTCGGAGAAATGGGCTCTGGTACGACGATGCTGACAGACTGTGCAGGGACTGCAGTCACTTCATCGTCGCCTGGCGCAAGGGCGCTGACCCTGCCCGCGATTTCGCGCCACATCACCGTTTCGATCAACCTTTCGGTCCCGGCACGCAATGTCGAGGCGCTGCTCGAGGTCAGGAATGTCCAGACTCCTCCCTCGGGCTGGTGCGTCTGGGATACGACGACGGCGTCCGTTGCGGGCAGGTAGGGCGCATCGGGCTGCGGTACGAGACGCAAATCGGCGCTGTCGATACCGAGATTCTCCCGCAACCAGTTTTCGACATTGGTGATCGGTGTGCCAGTCTCTGTGCCGCCAAACTGATTGAGGATGGCATCGTCACCACCCTGCATAGTCGACGCACCGCCGGTGGATACACCGGTTCGCCCTATATTGACTTGGGACACCGCTCCGGTGGGCATGACCAACAGGGCGTCCTCGTTCGGCACGAGGTCAGCTTCGGGAACTACAGTAAAATTGATCACTTTGTTCGAGGCCGTCGCGAGACGAGCGGCGAACATCACAGCTGAAAGAATAGTATCTCGCCCTTGGCCGATCGCGGCCCGCACATCTGCGTCCACTGCATATGGCCAGGACGAACCGGTCAACACCCGGAGATCTGGAACCGTCGTTGCCCGTGCGTAGTCGGGCATGTGGAGGTAGCTGTTGTTGGAGAGCACGAACCGCGTCGGGGCTGACCCCGTCCAACCCGCTGCGCAGGTTGCGTCAGAGCGCGTCTGCAGGTTCAGTGCAAAGGTTGCTTCATTCCGTCCCGGGCGCAGGTTGGTCATCGGGATGCGAATTCGCGTGTCTTTTAGCAGACCACCTTCGGTGCGCAGCATCGGCGTTGCCGATGCGATCTGGCCATTGGTGTAGATATCGATTTCGCTGCCCGGGAGGACGTCGCGGGAATAGGCTGCTTCCAGAACCAGTTCCAGTTCACCATAGCGATAGGCATAAAAGTCGGCCGGCAGTTCAAACTGCATGGTCGTGGTGAAGCGTCGGCCGTTGAATTCAAGCCGGTCGGTGCCAAGGCTTGCAAGGCTGGCGGTTGTGCCTTCTTCCATCATCGGCAGTGGGTAAGGCAGGTCGAGCCGCGGCCGATCCGCCGTGGCGGGCGCTGCTAGTAGCATTGCGTCTCCCGCGCGGGCGATGGATTCCCAGTTCGGGCCCTAAATCACCAGCGTATAGGCACCGGTCGCTACCGGCACCATGGCCGCGATCGGACCCGCGCTGGCCTGAAGACGTGCCGCCTCGAGCTCTGGTGGCAGCTCGGCGGCCGGCATGATTGCGACATCGAGTACGCCGGGTGTCGCTGTTTCCGTAGGCGCCTCGGCAAAGGAAATTTCGAGCTTGGGTACACGCATCGCAAGCCCGATCTGTTGGGCAAGACGCATGGCGGCGGTCTGGGATGCGGTGTCCGAAAGTCCATTGGTCGTGATCAGCCGAAGCGAGGTATTCCCCATCGCGTCAACGCCGACAGCGGCTATATCGGTCAGTTGGGCGATCGTCGCCAGTCCATCGCCGGCAAATTCGAGCTTGGCGCTATCGCTCTTGATCTCGGTCCAGAGCTGATAGGTGGAGTCTACCGTGCAGTCGGTCCGATGTCTCTGACTTGCGCGAAATTCGATGACATTGGCGCCTGCTCGCAGCACCCCTGCAGGGATATCGAGACTTAACGGCGTTGCTGCGGAGGACGAATTGACCGCTGTGCTCGCGATTTCAGTCTGGTTGATGCGCACCCGGAGGCTCGAGATTTCGGGCGCGACCACCAGCGCATTGATGAAAGCGAAGTCAAGTTTGGCCGGTGCTGCCGCCTGAGCCGCTGTCAGGTAAACGACGATGCCATGCTTATCCTCTTCCCCTGTTAGCCGAAGGCTTTCAAAGGGAAGGATGGGGCGCTCAAACCCTGCCGGGGCGGCAACCGGCGCTGACGCTGCGTTCGCCGTCGCTGGCGCCGAAGGTTGTTGTGTCGGCTGCACCACAAGGTCATTCTCGGGCGTCATGTCGAATGGCGCAGGCTGGGCGAGGGCCGGAACCATGGCAGCGATCAGGGCAACGGAGGTGAGAAGCGCGCGCGTGATCATCGGCCCAGCATCTTTCCTGATCCGAAGCGA
>CAJYKO010000339.1 GCA_913775215.1 uncultured Devosia sp.
CCCGCTACGCGGTCAAAACAACGTTCAAGGTTCATGCGATATGGGCTCCTTCCCGCATGAGCTGCCGGGCTATCGGCACATTTCTGATGACGCGACGCGCGAAATCTTCGAGAAACTATGGGGTGTCACGCTCAATAACGAACCCGGTCTGCGTATTCCAAACATGCTGGATGCCGCTGTCGAAGGCACCTTCAAGGGCCTCTATGTGCAGGGCGAAGACATCCTCCAGTCGGACCCGGATACCAAGCACGTATCTGCGGGACTGGCGGCCATGGAATGCGTTGTGGTGCATGATCTGTTCCTGAACGAAACCGCCAACTACGCGCATGTCTTCCTGCCAGGATCGACGTTCCTTGAAAAAGACGGCACCTTCACCAATGCCGAACGCCGCATCAACCGCGTGCGCAAGGTCATGAGCCCGAAGAACGGCTATTCGGACTGGGAAGTGACGCAGAAGCTCGCGCAGGCGATGGGGCTGGACTGGAATTATACTCATCCGTCTCAGATCATGGATGAAATCGCGGCGACGACGCCAAGCTTTGCGCGCGTGTCCTATGATTATCTGGAGAAGAACGGCTCCGTTCAGTGGCCTTGCAACGAAAAATTCCCGCTCGGCTCGCCCATCATGCACATCGATGGCTTCGTGCGCGGTAAGGGCAAGTTCATCCGCACGGAATATGTGGCGACCGACGAGCGCACAGGGCCACGCTTCCCGCTGCTGCTGACAACGGGCCGCATCCTGTCGCAGTACAATGTCGGTGCGCAGACACGGCGGACCGAGAACGTCGTCTGGCACGAAGAAGACCGGCTGGAAATCCACCCGCATGATGCGGAGCAGCGCGGCATCAACGATGGTGACTGGATCAAGCTTGCAAGCCGGTCGGGCGATACGACGCTGCGCGCGCTGATCACCGATCGTGTGTCGCCGGGTGTGGTCTATACGACGTTCCATCACCCCGACACTCAGGCTAATGTCATCACCACCGACTTCTCCGACTGGGCAACCAACTGTCCGGAGTACAAGGTAACGGCGGTCCAGGTCTCGCCCTCTAACGGTCCGACGCAATGGCAGGAGGAATATGAAGAGCTGTCCCGCCAGTCCCGCCGTATCGTTGCGAAACTGGACGCTGCGGAGTAGGACGGGGGATGCAGCGAACCCCCAGCAGAACGATCGAAGAGTGGCGCTTCCGGCAGGGACGGATCGAGGCGGGTCACCGCATTGTTCCGGAAGAAGTGCCGATCGCTTTTTCCTACGGCGGCTCCACGCACGCCGTGATGATGGCAACGCCTGCGGATCTTGTCGACTTCGCATATGGCTTCTCGCTGGCCGAAGAGATCATAACCTCGGCGCAGGATATTCTGGAGGTGGAGCTAGTCGAGGCGGGGCGCGGGATCGACGTGCAGATCACGTTGCGGGACGCGACTGCCGATGCGCTTGTAGCGCGCCGTAGGCGTATGGCGGGACCAGTCGGCTGTGGCTTGTGCGGCATTGAGTCGATCGACCAGGCAACCCGCTCTGTCAGAACGGTAAACGACCCAGCATCGCGCTGGCAGCCGCGACAGGTCAGCGAGGCCATCCGCATGCTGGCAGACGGGCAGAGCCTCAATCGCGAGACTCGCGCCGTCCACGGCGCGGGTTTTTACCGACCGGAAGGCGGCATTGTCGCCATTCGTGAGGATGTCGGGCGGCACAATGCTCTGGACAAGCTGTCTGGCGCGATCCTTCGATCGGGGCTGTCTGCACTCGAAGGTATTGTAGTGGTTACCAGTCGTCTTTCCGTGGAGATGGTTCAGAAAACGGCTCTCCTCGGCTGCCCCGTTCTGGTCGCGATTTCGGCGCCGACGGCGCTCGCCATTGAGACAGCAGACGGATCCGGGATCAGCCTCATCGGCATTGCACGCGGCGATGAATTTGAAGTGTTTACCAGACCCGATCGTCTGGCATCGGGGGAGACCAGTCATGTCGCTTAGTCACACAGATGAAAAACTCGTTCGTATGGCGAACCAGATTGCCACCTTCTTCCTCTCGCAGCCACAGGACGTGCAGGTGGACGGTGTCGCCACTCATATCAACAAATTCTGGGAGCCGCGCATGCGGCGGCGTTTCTTCGAGATGATCGATGGCAGCCACGAAGGATTTCTGCCGCTGGTTTTGACCGCAGCCAAACAGATCAAGCGTCCGGAAGATCCGACGTCGCAGGCAGTCGGACTTGGTTCAGATGCTGCAAAGGGCGCGCCGGGCGGAAAGGGAGTAGTGGCGGGAGAGTCGCTGTCGGAGCCCAGCATTCCACCAAGTGGAGCATGAGAGTGAAGGGCATCGTCACCGGGTCCACCTACTGTCACAATGCCGTTGAAAAACAAATGGAGGCCACCGGCTCTCCGATTTCTCACAGATTTTCAATTCATTGATGGTCGCTCATTGCATTTGAGCGACAATCATTAGAGTAGTCCTGACATTCCAAGAGGGAGGTATTGTCGATGGCAGTTACAGGCGTAAGCGGAGGAGGCATGGCGGGGACCGGTCTTCTCGATCGAGAGCGAATCATCGCCAAACCCGGATTCAATCGTTGGCTGGTTCCGCCCGCCGCACTGGCCATTCACCTGTGCATCGGTATGGCCTACGGCTTCAGCGTATTCTGGCTCCCTTTGTCGAAGGCTCTTCCCGCCACAGATCCAAGCTGCTCGAGCTTGACGCTGATCGGTGCCCTCTTCACGACTGCCTGTAACTGGCGCGTGGCAGATCTTGGGTGGATTTACACTCTGTTCTTCGTTCTCTTGGGCTGCTCTGCGGCCATCTGGGGCGGTTGGCTGGAGCGTGTCGGCCCGCGCAAAGCCGGCTTCGTTTCCGCGTGCTGCTGGTGCGGCGGTATTCTCGTCGCGGCGATCGGTGTCATGACCCATCAGTTGTGGTTGATGTGGCTCGGTGCAGGTGTCATCGGTGGCGTGGGCCTCGGGCTTGGCTATATTTCGCCCGTATCGACGCTGATCAAATGGTTCCCGGACAGGCGCGGCATGGCGACGGGCATGGCCATCATGGGATTTGGCGGCGGCGCGATGATCGGCGCTCCACTCGCCAACCTGCTGATGGGCCATTTCAAGACCGATACGACCGTTGGCGTCTGGCAGACCTTCGTCGTCATGGCGCTGATCTACTTCGTCTTTATGATGGCCGGTGCTTTTGGATACCGCATCCCACCCGCTGGCTGGCGCCCGGAAGGCTGGACGCCGCCTGCTTCCAAGAGCGCGATGATCACCACGCGCCACGTGCATCTGCGTGACGCCCACAAAACCAAGCAGTTCTGGCTGATCTGGGCGGTTCTTTGCCTCAACGTTTCTGCGGGCATTGGCGTGATTGGCATGGCTTCCCCCATGCTGCAGGAAATCTTCGCCGGTTCTCTCATCGGAGCGCCAGGTGTCGCCTTCGCAGACCTCGATGCAGCGCAAAAGGCACAGATTGCGGCGATCGCAGCTGGCTTCACCGGGCTTTTATCGCTCTTCAACATTGGCGGCCGTTTCTTCTGGGCCTCGATGTCAGACAAGATCGGCAGAAAGAACACTTACTTCTGCTTCTTCATTCTGGGCATCGTGCTTTATGCGCTTGCACCGACGCTTGCGCTGATGGGCTCTAAGGCTCTCTTCGTCCTTGCCTTCGGTATCATCCTGTCCATGTATGGCGGTGGTTTCGCCACCATCCCGGCCTATCTCGCGGATATCTTCGGCACACAGTTTGTCGGCGCCATCCATGGTCGCCTGCTGACGGCTTGGGCAACGGCTGGTATCGTTGGTCCTGTCGTGGTCAACTACATCCGTGAGGCACAGATCGCCGCTGGTGTCGCACCGGGCCCGGCTCTCTATACCAGCACGATGTATATCCTAGCCGGCATGCTGGCGCTCGGCCTCATCGCCAACGCCTTCGTCAAGCCACTCTCCGACAAGTGGTTCATGTCAGACGAGGAAGTTGCCTCGCTTCAGGCAAAGACCGCAGCGGCCAATGCCGGCCCGACAGGCTCCTTCGGCATCGGCAAAGGCGGTTTCGATGGTAAGGCGGCTCTCGCCTGGGCCGCAGTCGGCCTCCCGCTCCTGTGGGGTGTATGGGTTACCCTGAAGAGCAGCTTCGCGCTCTTCGGGTAAGTGCAGCAAGACAGGTCAAAGATCATCGGGAGCCGGTGTAAGCCGGCTCTTTTTTTAGCCACTCTGAAGTGATCTGGGCGTGTCGCGACCTTGAGCTTCGCTCATACGCTTTGATCGGATGATGTCACCCCAAACCGCTGCACAGTTCACGCGACAGGCTCTAAAGATAGGTTGCGATGTGGGATTCGATTGGCAGGAAGGGTGTTTCAAAAAGCTCTTCGCGCTCGAAGCGACTGCCGGTCTTTGAAAAGCGGGTCATCACGCAGCGCCCATCTTCAAGTATGATCGGGGCAATCATCATACCGCCGGACACGATCTGCTCGGTGAAGAAGCGCGGCATGGCGGAAAAGGCGGCGGTGGAAACGATGCGGTCAAAGGTTCCCTCACCCACAAGGCCGTTCGAACCATCGGCCTGACGGATGACCACATTGCGGATGCTGAGATCGTCCATCCGATTCTGTGCCGCTTGAACCAGCGTTTTGTATCGCTCCACGGAGAGTACACGTTCCGCACGTCGCCCAAGGACCGCGGTCATGAAGCCGCTACCCGTGCCGATTTCAAGCACACGCTGGCCGGGCTTCACCTGGAGCCGGGCGATGATCTTCACCGCCATATCGGCGCCTTCCATGAAGGCTCCGCAGTCGATGGGGATTGTGCGGCTGGAATAGGCGTCTGCGGCGAGAGGCGCCGGAACGAAGAGAGAGCGTGGCGTCTGCTCGACCGCCGTCAGAAGATCGAGGTCGGAAATGCCCGCGGCCCGCAGTCTGAGGACAAGCGCAGCGAAGCCTTCTTTCTCCACCATGGGCGATTTCAATCGTTTGCTCCGAATCCAAGTGCCTTGGCGATCCGATCCTTGACCGTGTAGTCGGTAAGGTCAAGCTTGAGAGGTGTTACGGAAATCTTGTTGTTCTTGACGGCATGGATATCCGTGCCCTCCATGAAGTTGCCGAGCCGCTCCCCGAAGCGCAGCCAGTAGTAAGGAAGGCCGCGGCCATCCTGACGCTGCTCCACCGTCAGCCCGAAATCGAGCTTGCCTTGCCCTGTGACGCTGACGCCCTGCACATCTTTCGGTGCGCAATTGGGGAAGTTGAGATTGAGGAATGTGCCATCCGGCAGATCGATCTCGCTGAGCTTGCG
>CAJYKO010000340.1 GCA_913775215.1 uncultured Devosia sp.
CGATCCTGGGCACAATTGTTCTGATCTCAACGCAGTGTCGGGATGATCGTTTCGTCGCGGCGACGGCACGCGGTCAGACATGGCCGGCGTCTAGCACGGACCCTTTGCTAGAAAGCAGACGTCCTAACACCCGTTTATCGTCGCCTTTCGACAGCATCCCGACAGGATGCACACCGTATCTCTCCCTCATCGCCGCACTGAAGCGGCGCAGATGGAGACTATAAATGATGCTCAAGACTGCTCTGGTTCTCGGCCTCGTCGTCCTCACGCCCGCCGTGGCCATGGCCAGCCCTTCCTGCACGACCGAACCGCAGGACAAGTGGATGAGCGAGGACGCGATGAAGGCCAAGGTCGGGGAACTCGGCTATACGATCAAGACCTTCCAGGTGTCCGGCAACTGCTACGAAATCTACGGCTTCACCAAGGACAACAAGCGCGCCGAAGTTTATTTCAACCCGGTGACCGGCGATGTGGTCGAGGCCGAGATCGATGGCTAAGGGCACTCTCCTTGCGGCGGCGGATTCTTCCGCCGCCACCGTCAAGGTTTGGGATCCGGTGGTCCGGTTGTTTCATTGGACCATTGTGACCGGAGTGGTGCTCAACCTCTGGGTTTTCGAGCATGGCAAATATGCCCATCGCGTGGCGGGCTATGTCGTGGTCGCAGCGCTGGCCATCCGTCTGGTCTGGGGCATTGTCGGCACGCGTCACGCCCGGTTCTCCGATTTTTTTCCAACCCCACGGCGCGTGGTTGCTCATGTTGAGGCCCTATGGCGCGGCGAGGATGCTCGCCAGCTTGGTCACTCTGCCCTTGGCGCCTTGATGATGCTCACCCTGATGGCCATTCTGGCCGGATTGGGACTTACCGGCTGGATGATGGGGCTCGATGCCTTCTGGGGCGTGCAATGGGTCGAGGACCTCCATGGGATTCTCGCCAACGCCATCATGGTGCTGGCTATACTGCATATCGTTGCTGCCGTAGTAGAAAGCGTCCGGCACAGGGAAAACCTGCCATGGGCCATGGTGACGGGCAGGAAACGGGCTTTGGGCGCGCGCGATGCGGATATTGCTGATTGAGGACAATGCGCGTTTGCGCGACCTGACGGGCCAGACGCTGCGCGATGCCGGCTGGCTCGTCGATGCTTTCGAACTCGGCGAAGACGGTTACGAGGCCCTGCAGCAGGTGCCCTACGACCTCGTCATTCTCGACCTTGGCCTGCCTGATGTCGATGGGCTCGATGTATTGCGGCGCATCCGCAAGCAGCGCATGCAGGTGCCGGTTCTCGTGCTGACTGCGCGCGGTGCGGTCGATGAGCGCATCGATGGTCTCGATGCCGGTGCGGACGACTACCTGGCCAAGCCGTTCAACAATGGTGAACTGCTTGCGCGTATCCGCGCTTTGCTCCGCCGATCGCCGCAAGCGGTCATGCCGGAGCTGGTGGTCGGCAATGTGGTGCTGCCGCTTTCGGGCGAGCCTGTCCGCTGCGGCGCGGAAATATTCGATCTGGCGCCACGGGAGCGAGGGCTCCTCGAAATGCTGATGCGCCAGGCCGATCAGGTCGTGCCCAAGCGCAAGATCGAGCACAGCTTTTCCGCATTCGGTGACGAGCGAAGCGCCAATGCCGTCGAGCTCTCGGTTTCGCGCTTGCGCAAGCGGCTGGAGGCTGCGCCTACCGGTTTTGCCATCGAGACCATTCGCGGTGTCGGCTATCTGCTGAGGACCATTCCGTGACCAAGCCTTTATGGCAGATCGCTGCGATCCGTATCGTTTTCTTCGGTCTTATCGCGGCGCTCGCACAGATGGCGCTGGTCGTGGCTGACTATTATTTCAACGACGAAGAGCTTGGGCGTCTCCTGATCGAGCAACAGGTCGATCAGTTGGGCGAGGGGCAAATGACGGATGGGACAGCCACGCGCTATGTCTTGCCCGACGAAATGGCTGACCTTTTCGCGCCAGGACATGGCTACTTCGCCCGCGTGCGTACTGTCGATGGCACGATTCTGTTTTCATCATGCGATGCAGCGTGCGAAGTCCATTTCCTGCCCCGAACCGTCCAGCCTCCCGATTTCTGGGTTCGGTTCATCGCGCCGGGCAAGCCGCTCCATGTCGCCGGCGGCGGCACGGTGGAACGCGATGGGCAGGTGCTGCTTATAGAGTTTGCCACCATCGGCGACAGCGAAGGTCTGATCTGGGGCGTGTTCTGGCATGAGGTGCTGGACCATCTGGTGGTTCCCATGAGCCTATTGCTGGTCTTTGCGGTGGGTGGGGCAATCGTCTCGATCAGTGCTGCCCTGCGCCCCGTCGAGGCCGCGGCACGGGCTGCCGACAATCTTGACCCCCTTAATATGGGCGATGGCTTGCCCACAGGCACCATGCCTCAGGAAATCAGCCGACTGACCGGCGCGGTCAACCGGGCCTTCAAGCGCAGCGGAGATCTGATCCGGGGTCAGCGCATGCTGACATCGGCCATCGCGCACGAGGTTCGGACGCCGCTGGCGATCATCAAGCTTGAATTGTCCGGCATCGATAGCCCCCGGGCGCGCAAGGCCGAGGCGGATGTCGACGAACTCTCCGAATTCGTCGCGCAGTTGACAGCACTGGCCCGGCTCGAGGCAATCACGGAGCGGCAATATCAGGCAACGGACCTGGCGCAATTATGTGAAGAGGTTGTCGGTGCCGTCGCGCCATGGGTGCTCGCCCGCGGCGATACCATAGCGTTCGAAAAGGACGCAGAGCCCTTGGCGATGATCATACCGAGCCTTATCCGGGACGCCTGTCGAAACCTGATCGAGAACGCTGTCCGCCACTCCCCCGTCGGAACCGCGATCACCGTTCGCGTCGAGCGCGGTCCGGTCATCTCGATTATCGACAGCAAGCCTGAAACTGCCCCGGCCCAGCGGCCGTCCGATAGCCTCGGGATTGGTCTTGCTATCGTGGAGCGCGTTCTGACGCTCCATGGAGCCCAGCTCTTGCGGGAGGAGGTGGCCAACGGCATGGTGGCTTCGATCCATTTCAGCACGGAAAAACCGACGTGAGCCGATTGACGCATTCGGAAGTGCATATGGTCCACCGCATCGGCTGGCTGCGCGCCGCGGTGTTGGGCGCCAATGACGGGCTGGTCTCGACCGCCAGCTTGGTGGTCGGCGTTGCGACGGCTGGATCCGATCACAAGGCGATCTTGATTGCCGGTCTTGCGGGCCTTGTCGCCGGTGCCATGTCGATGGCAGCTGGGGAATATGTCTCGGTAAGCTCCCAGTACGACGCCGAACAGGCCGACCTTGCTCGCGAACGCGCCGAACTCGCTGCCGATCCTGATGGCGAACTTGACGAATTGACCCAGATCTACGTTGCGCGTGGTCTCGATGAAACGCTGGCGCGCGCAGTTGCCACGCAACTCACCGCCCGGGACGCTTTGGCCGCGCATGCCCGCGACGAGTTGGGCATCTCGGAAACGGTCGAAACGAAACCGGTTCAGGCCGCGATCGTTTCGGCGCTAACCTTTGCTGCTGGCGCCATTGTGCCGATCGCCGTTGCATTCCTCACCCCAGCGGAACAGGCAAACCTGGTTGTCGCCGCTACGACACTGGTTGGGCTGGCGGTCTTGGGCGCGCTCGGCGCCTCGGCGGGCGGTGCTGGTGTTGTGCGTGGAGCTGCCCGCGTCGTGTTCTGGGGCGCCATCGCCATGGCTGCTACGGCAGCGATCGGCGCGGTGTTCGGGGTCAGTGCCTGACGCGGCACTGCGCCAAGCATGTCGCTTCGTCCGCCCGGGCCAGTCCGGCAAGAACGGAGCGACACCCTGACCACCCTTCTTCTCGGGTGATCATGTGCGGCATTCTCTATCAAGCGGACCAGCGCGTCTGAGAAAGCCATGTGTGCATCGCCGGACGAGATACTTTAAGACGTTGGACGAATGCCCTGCCGAGTGCGTCCTTGATATCGAGCATCTGAAAATGGTCTTGAATAGTCGCAGCGAGGAAAGGTTTGCCCTCGCGATCCAGCACGCTGCCCGAACCATCATTCCCATGCATTTGGGTCAGCGGGTCATAAACAAGATCTTTGGCCAAGCGATGCAGTCGCATGCTGCGGGACTGATCGTTATCATGCACTGCGAAGCTCTGCTTGAAGCAGGGCCGCGGCCGACCCTGAGCGCAGTGCAGCAGAAATTTCATCGGCCGCGCACCTTGGCGACATTTGTCAGCCTTTTGAAATATGCGGGCTTTGTCGCGGTCGAAGAGGACCCGTTCGACAAAAGGGTGAAATTTCTTGTGCCTCAGGCACCGCTCGTCAACGGCCTCAGGGACTGGTTGGTGCATCATCTGCACTGCGCCGAAATCGCAGGCATTGAGCTCGCAACGAAGCCATCGTCCCTTGTGCTGGCTGAACCGGATTTCGATCTGCATTTCATTGCGCGGACCAGATCATTGGTTGATCGCACTCGCGACGAACTCCAAAAAAGCCATGCCTGGGCATGGTTCGATCGATATGATTGTGGCGACCGCATCGCCCTGATGCTGCTTTCCGCGCATTACGACAACCGAGAGCGACGAGATAAGGATACGTGGTTTGCGCGAGGGGCAGACGCACTTGCCGAACAAATTGGCGTATCCAGATCTCACGTCCATAATGTGCTCAATGCGGCTGGAAGTGCCGGCTACCTTCGGCTTGATCCCGATCGCGGCCGGATGGGTTTGACGCCACTCTTTCTGGCAGAGGCGCAGAACTGGCACTACTCATTCTGGTCCTGGCTTGCCGAAGCCTTCAATGACGCCGCGCTGAGTTACAGGCGCGGCACACAACCCTGACCGACCTCGGTTGTGCTCGACGCCTTGAGTGGCGCTCGGGTCTGACCGGTGCTGCCTCCAAATGCCTTGTTAACGACTCTCGACCGCAGTCCGGTGCGGGGACTGAACTGCCAATCGCGTCGGCAAGAGGCGGCGCGTTTTGCGAGGCCGTGACTATCCCCTTTGCCAGAGCGGATGACG
>CAJYKO010000341.1 GCA_913775215.1 uncultured Devosia sp.
GCCTGACGCTATCGGCAGATCGGAAGGAATTGATTTCGATCGCAGCGCGGCTGGCGTTTCCGATCGTCAAGGGCGTGCCGCTGCTGAGTTTGGATGAAGCGCGCAATGTCGAGCCGGAAGAGGTTCACGCGCTCAGCCGGCGGTCCGTTTAGCAACAGCCTGCGCTATTGAGCCGACATCTGTGCACCCCGATTGTCACCCGGCATTCGGCCGGGGATGACGGCCTGAGGCTGGTTGGCATACGGTGCTCAAACCGATGCAAAAGTTCAGATCGGCAAGCCGCTGAGCAATTTGGGACCGCTTTGCGACAGGCCCGATGCGGCGCGGATCATGGCGCCTTTGAGTGGCTCGGCGCGGTCGACGAGGCCGAGGCCGAAATCGCGGAGGGCGCGGATGGGGGCGAGGTCGTTGGAAAAAAGGCGGTTCATGCCGTCGGTGACGGCGACCATGCTGGCCGTATCGAGGCGGCGCCAGGCTTCATAGCGCCCCAACACATCTTCGCTGCCGTGATCAAGGCCAAGCCGGAGGGCATCGACGACGGTTTCGGCAAGAGCGGCAACATCCTTAAGGCCGAGATTGAGCCCCTGCCCAGCGATTGGATGAATGACATGGGCGGCGTCGCCAATCAGCGCAAGACGCGGGCCAATAAAGCTGCGCGCGATCTGGAGGCGGAGGGGAAAGCCCATGAGCTTGTCCTCGAGAGTCACCTTGCCAAAACTCGAACCCATGGCGGCTTCGATTTCGGCCTCCTGCTGGGCAGAGGCCATGGCGAGGAAGGCTTTGGCGCCCTCGGCGCTTTCGGTCCAGACGAGGGAGGAGCGATTGCCACGGAGGGGAAGGCTCGCAAAGGGGCCGGCGGGACGGAAATGCTCGTAGGCGACGCCTTCATGGGGCAGCTGATGGGCAATGGTCGCGACAAGGCCGGTCTGGCTGTAATCGTGGCCGATGGTGGTGATCCCCGCGCGCTGGCGCAGCTCTGAGCGGGCGCTGTCCGCAGCAACGATGAGGGGCGCCGTGAGGACGCGACCATCGGCGAGTGTCAGGCGACCTTCGGACCAGTCGGCGATCTCGGCGGGGGCGATGACGGTGACGAGATCAGCCATGCCGGCCAGCAGCGCGGCAGAGCTCGCCTGATTGGGCACCATATAGGCGAAGGGCTCATTGGGCGCGACTTCGCCTTCGAAAGTCAGGAAAAGCGGGCGGGAGATATCGCCATTGCCGGAATCGGTGATGCGCATGGCCGTGATGGGCTGAGCTTGGGTGGCCATATCCGACCAGACGCCGAGCGCATCGAAAATGCGGCGGACGCCCGCAGCAATGGCCGTGGCGCGATTGTCCTTGGGAATGGAAAGTTCTCGCCGATCGACCAGCGCCACGCGAAGTCCTCGCATGGACTGGGTAAGGGCCAGCGACAGCGTCATGCCAACAGGTCCCGCACCGACGATGACGACATCGAATTTTTCGGGCTTGGGATTGGACATGTGCGGTCTCCTGTTGGCGGTCATTTTCGCGCGTGGTGCCGCGAAGGACAAGTGCGCGGGTTGCCGCAACTGCCTGTCGCATTGGCAACTGATTAAACTGCATGCAGCGCCGGCCAAATCTGCACAGAAATTAAGCACCCTTCTGCACAAATCTGACTCGATCTGAAGATGGCAGAATTAAGGTATTGTAAATACTGGCATTTTGTCCACGCCTCAGTTTGGCATGCGGTTTGACTCTTATCTGGCATTCCAACATGCGCCGGCTGGGCGCCAAGGGGGTCAAATGAAACTGGTGGTTGCCATCATCAAGCCGTCGCGGCTCGAAGAGGTCCGACAGGCGCTCAATTCACTCGATGTGCACGGCATGACCGTCACCGAAGTGAAGGGTTATGGACGCCAAAAGGGTCACTCCGAAATCTATCGCGGCACCGAATATGCCGTGCATTTCCTGCCCAAGCTCAAGCTCGAAATCGCCGTCGATGACGCGCTCGCCGATGCGGTGAGCAATGCCATCCGCGACTCGGCCCAAACCGGCCGCATCGGCGACGGCAAGATTTTCGTGCTCGACCTTCTGGCCGTGACCCGCATCCGCACCGGTGAAACCGGCGCGTCCGCCCTTTAAGTGTCTTGGGGAGAAACAAGATGAAACTGAACAAGGTCCTCGGAGGCGCCGCACTGGCCTCCCTGCTGCTGGCCATCCCGGCCTTTGCCCAGGACGCCGCCGCGCCGGCTGCTGACGCTGCCGCTGAAGTCACCGCCGTCGTCGACAAGGGTGACGTCGCCTGGATGCTGGTCTCGACAATGGTCGTCATCGTCATGACCATTCCGGGCCTTGCCCTTTTCTATGGTGGCCTCGTCCGCGCCAAGAACATCCTCTCGGTCCTGACCCAAGTGTTCCTCGGCTTCTCGATGATCTCCATTCTCTGGGTGGCCTATGGCTATTCGCTGGCCTTTGCCGGCCCGACCGAAGGCGGTCTCTCGGCTTTCGTCGGCGATCTCTCGAAATTCTTCCTCAATGGCGTGACGCTCGAATCGCGTGCGGCAACCTTTTCGGCCGGTTTCGAACTGCCCGAAATGGTGTTCGTGGTCTTCCAGCTCACCTTTGCCTGCATCACCTCGACCCTCATCGTCGGTGGTATCGCCGAACGCATGAAGTTCGGTGCGCTGATGGCCTTCCTCGCCATCTGGTTCACCTTCTCCTATATCCCGATGGCCCACATGGTCTGGTCGGGTCCGGGCCTGCTGTTCGGCATGGGCGCCTATGACTTTGCTGGCGGTACCGTGGTTCACATCAATTCCGGTGTTGCCGCGCTTGTTGCAGCCATCGTTCTCGGGCCGCGTATCGGCTTCATGAAGGAACCGATCCCGCCGCATAACCTCGTCCTCACCTATATCGGTGCGGGTCTCCTGTGGTTCGGCTGGTTCGGCTTCAATGCCGGTTCGAACCTTGAAGCCAATGCCCTGACCGCCGTTGCCCTGATCAATACGGTTCTGGCGCCTGCTGCCGGCGCCCTTGCCTGGGCCCTTGGCGAACGCATCACCCGTGGCCATGCTTCGGCGCTCGGTGCGGTTTCGGGTGCGGTTGCCGGTCTCGTTGCCATTACGCCTGCTGCCGGCTTTGCCGGTGTCGGCGGCGCCATCGTGCTCGGCGCGATTGCCGGTGTGGTCTGCCTCTGGGCCGTCGTGACACTCAAGCCGCTCCTCAAGTATGACGACTCGCTCGACGTGTTCGGCATCCACGGCGTTGGCGGCATCGTCGGTGCGCTCGGCACGGCGATCGTTGCCGCTCCCGGCCTCGGCGGTTACCCGCTCGGCGATGCAGCAGCCTATTCGATCGGCGGCCAGTTCATGGTGCAGCTGACCGGTGTGGCTATCGCCGTCGTCTGGTCCGGTGTCGTGGCTTTCGTTGCCATGCTCATCGTCAAGGCGATCTTCGGTGGTGCCCGCGTCAGCGAAGCGGCCGAAAGCGATGGTCTCGATCTCTCGAGCCACGGCGAACGCGCCTACAACTGATCCTCCCCAGCGGGCGGCGCTCCGGCGCCGCCTGCACCCACTTTTCCGTGGTGTGCGGCCTACTTCCTCTTGGCCCGCCACAGAGGCTTCCCACGCACAACGGTGGGCCGCACTCCTCGGAAAAGATTTTGGGTTTTGGCCTCGTTAATCGTTACTATTCTTGGGGCCGCTGTGGCCAGCATCGTGTTCTTGGCCCGGCCATTCGAGCGTAGCTCTCATGGCCTTCTCACCTAAAATCGCTCAACTGGAGCGATTTTGCCCTGCTGGCCGGTTCGAAGAGTTAGCACCCGATTAACCACACAAGTTTAGCATGCAGGACGATACGGGGCGCCGCGAATGGGTCGCTGCCCCGGAACAGTAATGCGTGCCATGCCCAGCCATCCCGTTCCGACGCTCGACGATATTCGCCCCGTGCCGCCCCGCGCAGCCCGCCAGAAATCGGCTGCTGCCGCGATGCCGAAGCCGGCGCCGGTGATTGCCATTCGCATTCCGCTGCGCATTGCCGGCATGATTCTTCTCGGTCTCGTAACGGTGATTCTGGTGTCGCTCAGCACCTGGAGCGTTGATGATCCATCGCTCTCCTATGCCACGAGCAAGATTGCCGAAAACTGGCTCGGCTATCCCGGCGCCGTCATAGCCGATCTCGTCTTTCAGTTTTTGGGGCTTGGCGGCATCGTCATGTCCGTGCCGCTCGCGCTTTGGGGCTGGGCCATGGCCCGTAAGCGCCGTCCGACGCACATGGTGCTCCGGACGCTCTGCTGGATCGGCGCGACGCTATTATCGACCGGCGTCTTCGCGTTCCTGCCTGCCCCGGCGACCTGGCCGCTGCCGACGGGCATTGGCGGGCTCGCCGGCATGCTCTTTACCAATCTTGCCGGCATGATTGCCGGTGCCGATCCGCAGCCGATCACCGGCGCGCTTTTCGGCGTGATCCTGGCCGTGCCCTCGCTGGCCATGCTCTGGGTCGCCATGGGCATCGG
>CAJYKO010000342.1 GCA_913775215.1 uncultured Devosia sp.
GGAACGAGGCCGCGACGAGCGGGCGAAAGCGGCGGAACGCGGCGCCGCGATCGAGCCGGCTCTGCAGGCGGCGCGCGAGATCGGTGCTTGCCGGAGATGATTGGGCGGGCGTGGCAGCCAGCGCCAGACGCAGTTCGTCGCGCATGCGCAGGTCCGTCATGACGCGAGCGGCATTTTCGGGGTGGAGCGAAAGCCAGTGCTCGATTTCGATGCGGCGCGAGACGTCGAGCTGATCATCGACATAGGCAGCAAGTTCGAGCGGATCGATGGTTTCACGAGGCCCCATCATTCGCCTCCTTTGATGAGTTTGAGGGATGGGCCGCTTTCCCAGCGCCGCAGCGCGTCGCGGGCACGGGAAATACGCGACATGACCGTGCCGGCCGGCACGCCGAGCACGGCGGCGGCTTCCTCGTAGCTGAGGCCTTCGATGGTCACGAGATGCATGGCCTCACGCTGCTCGTCAGGGAGCATATCGAAAGCGCGCCGCACCTGAGCGAGGCGCACGGTGTCGAGCTGGTTGGGCAGAATCGTCGTGTCAGTGTCGGCGGCGAAATCGCGGTCGCGGCCGGCGCTGCTCATGCCGCTGCGGCGGCGGTCGATATGGAGATTATGGAGGATCGACATGAGCCAGCTGCGGAGATTTCCGCCGCTGCGGAAGCTGGTTTCGCGCTCGATGGCCCGGACAAGAGTATCATGCACGAGATCTTCGGCATCGCCGCCATGCCGGGTCAGGCTGAGCGCATAACGGCGGAGGGCCGGCAGCTCATCGGCAACATTTGGCTTTGGGGGCTTGCGCGCAGTCATGCCCTATATACGGACGCAATAGAGAAGTTCTTCCGTGCGTCCTTTAGATTTTTTTCAGGCGACGCGACGACCGTCGGCGTCGAAGAGATGGACATCCGCTGTATCGAAGCCGAGGGTCAGCTTCCGGCCCGCTTCGAGCGGCCGATCTTGATCTCGCCTCCGTACTGTCTTCAAGTCCCGCGATCATGCGCAGGAATGTCGGCTTTCCGCAGCCAGAGGGGCCGACGAAGACGACAAATTCGCCATGGGCGATATCGAGGTCGACATCCTCAATCACGGGCACTTCGCCGTAGGTCTTGCGGACGAACGGAGGGTAAGCCCTGCTATGAAATCTACTTCGATTAGCCCTTCACCGCGCCCTGCATGAGGGCTCGTGGCCGAACTCAGTTGCTGCAACTGGGAACCGGAAAAGGGCTATGACCTGGCGAAGAAAGCACTGAAGGCGGTCAAACCGCGAACTATCCTGTGCCTTAACGATCGCCTCGCTTTTGGCACCTATCAGGCGATCGCCGATGCCGGCCTCAGCGTGCCGGCCTCAGCGTGCCGGCCTCAGCGTGCCGGGCGATGTAGCGCTGGTTTCCTTCGATGATGACGAGATTTCGTCCTATCTGCGCCGGGGCCTCACCACTATCGGCCTGCCACACGAGCAGACGGGACGCATGGCGGTCGACCCGCTTCTCGTGCCCCAAGGCAGGGCACCGATCCTGATGCCCATGCCACTGATCATGCGCGGCTCGTTGCCCTCGGTTTAGCCTGATTGGGCTGCGCTTTCGAGGGTAAAGACCGCGCTCCAGCCTTCGAGCGTATCGCCTGACGCGGTGCCCTCGAGCCAGAGATGGCCGGCACCCCAGACGTTGACGCCGGAAAAAGGCTCGGACGAAAAATTGGCAATGAGGGTCAGGATCGATCCGTCGCCCAGGGTCCACACAACTTTGATGACCATTTCCGCCAACCGTTCGTAATGCCCCGAATGGCCCGCCATACCGGCAAGGCGCGGGATGATCTGCTCTTTCCGGATGGCAATCAGCCGCCGATAAAAACCATGGCTGCGAGCATGATCTTCCTGTTCGAGATCGGCCCAGTCGAGCTTGCAGCGATCGAAGGTCTCCTCCGCCATGGGGTCCGGCGGGTCGCCGATGTCAGTCTTGGGCGGGAAGTGTTTCAGCTCATCCTTGCGCGATTGGCGGATGGCATCGGCGAGGTCTTCGCCGACATCTGAAAAGAACAGGAATGGCTGATTGGGCGACCATTCTTCACCCATGAACAGCATGGGGATCTGGGGCGAGAGCAGATAGATGGCGGCCCAAAGCTTGACCCTTTCAGGTGGGATCAGATGAGTGATGCGTTCCCCAAATGGCCTATTGCCGGCCTGATCATGATTTTGCGCATAAGACACAAAGGCGGTGGGCGGCAGGAAGGCGCTTGGTTCGCCCTTATGGCGGCCCTCGTGCTCCATATATTCGCCCTGCCAGCCGAGCCCTTCAGCCAAAGCTCGGCCCAGAAGATCGATGCGGCCGTTGAAATCCTCATAATACCAGGCACTTTCACCCGAGAGGGCGTTGTGCATGGCATGGTGGATGTCGTCGCTCCATTGCGCATCATAAAGCCAGGGCGAGCCACCTTCCCGCTTTTTCATCCAGCCAGCCTGATTGTCCGAATTCTCAACGATCAGATGGATGTGCCGGCCGCCGGTCGCGCTGCGGATCTGCTCGGCGAGATCCTGCAACATGTGGCGCGGCCCCTCGTCGCGGATTTCATGCACCGCGTCGAACCTGAGGCCATCGAAATGATATTCATTGAGCCAGAAGCGCGCATTGGAGAAGACGTAGTCCCTTATGCCTGTCGCGCCCTTGGCATCGAAATTGATGGCTGGGCCCCAAGGCGTTTCATACTTTTCCGTCGTCAGGGGAGTATAGCCCGACAGGTAATTTCCCTTTGGCCCGAAGTGGTTGTAAACCACGTCTAGAAAAACGCTGAGGCCTTTTTCGTGCGCAGCGTTGACGAGAGCCTTGAGGTCCTCAGGCCGGCCGTAGCTGGCGTCTGGCGCGAAAAGCTGGGCGCCGTCGTAGCCCCAATTCCATCTGCCGGGAAACTCGGCGACGGGCATCAGCTCGATGGCCGTTATGCCGAGGTCAACGAGATAATCGAGCTTATCGATTACGGCGCGGAACGTGCCTTCCGGCGTAAAGGTGCCGACATGCAATTCATAGATGATGTGCTCTTCCCATGGCCGGCCGGGCCAGCCGATATCGGTCCATTCGAAAGCATGGGGATCGATGATTTCGCTGGGGCCATGGACGTCTTCGGGCTGAAAGCGTGAGGCGGGATCGGGAACCTCGGCGCCGTTGTCGAGCACGAAACGATAGCGCATTCCGGCCTTGGCGCCGTCGACTTCAACCTCGTACCAATCGCGCGGCATAGCCGTCATCGGCAGGGTTAGATCAAGATCATAGACTTTGAGGGCGACGCCGTTCGAATAGGGCGCCCAGAGATGGAAGCGGACGCCGGTGGCGGTAAACTGAGTGCCGAACTTCATCGGTTGGCCGCGCCGAATGATGCGCTGTTCAGGGTAGAGCATGATGTTCATGGTGGGAACTACGCAATGGAGGGACTGCTAAAGCATTCTGCTCCATAGAAATCCGCATTGGCCCTTACACGTTCCTGCATGTGTCACCTGCAAAGAGCAGGGGGTGGGCAGGCTGCGCGCAAGTGCCTAGGCAGGCCCCTGGCTGTGGTGTATCGCAACGGGGTTCATCCGGATAACCGGACATAGTCATTTCCCAACGGACTTACGACGTGACCATTTCAGTTCTGCTCGAAACCGAGCTTGGCAGCTTCACTATTGCCGTCGACGCCTCCAAGGCCCCTGTTACGGCGGCCAACTTCCTGCGCTATGTCGATGAAGGCCTGCTCGACGATGCCGAGGCTTATCGCATCGTCACATATGAAAACCAGAACCCCCAGTCGGTGCACAAGATCGAAGTCGTGCAATGGGGTTATCACACCACCGACGACCGACCGGCCCCGTTTCCGCCGATCACCCATGAAACCACTGAAATGACGGGCCTTTCCCACAAGGATATGACCGTTTCGATGGCCCGCTTCGCGGTCGGCTCGGCGGCTTCGGAATTCTTCATCTGTATCGGCGATCAGCCCGAGCTTGATTTCGGCGGGCGTCGCAATCCCGATGGCCAGGGCTTTGCCGCCTTCGGTCAGGTGGTCGACGGCCGCGACACGGCGATGAAGATTTTTGCCGAGGCGGAGACTGGCGCCGGAAACGAATACAAGAAGCAACCCGTGAAATTCAAGCGCGTCCGCCGCGCCTGATTATTCCATATCGTCAATAGCTTGACGCTGTTTAAGCATCTCGAGAAAAATCCGGTAGTCCCTGTCGAATTGCGACCGGGCTGCCGGATTGGGCAGCCGCGATGTGCCGCCCTGCTGCATGGAGAGGCAGGCCTGATCAAGGCTCGGATAAAGCCCCGCAGCATTGGCGGCGACCATGGCCATGCCGAGCAGCGTCGCATCGGGCGCCGATGGCTCGACCACCGTGCAACCGGTCGCATCTGCGTAAAGCTCCATCAGCAATGGATTTTTGGTGTGGCCGCCGGTGATGTGCAGGGTGTCGATGGCATAGCCACGCGTGTTGAGGGTTTCGAGGATGTGGCGGACGCCGAGGGCGATGGAAACACAGGTCCGCCAATAAAGGCGGCAGAGCGAGTCAAAATCGCTGTCTAAGGTGAGGCCGGAGATGACGCCGAGCGCGAACGGATCGCCGAGTGGAGAGCGGTTTCCGTGAAAATCTGGCAGCACATGCAAGCGGTTAGCGAGGGTGAGGCCTTCGGTTTCTCGCAGTTCCATGACGCGGCGACAGATGGCGAGGTGCCTTTCCGGGGTCGGTTCGCCCCCTGCCCCATGCCAGCGGATAATATGATCGAGCAGGGCGCCGGTCGCGGATTGCCCGCCTTCGTTGAGCCAGACGCGGGGAAGGACGGCACCGAAATAGGGCCCCCAAACGCCTGATGTCGGGCGGTCTTCAGCCGATAAAGCCATGACACAGCTCGACGTTCCGGCGATGAGGGCGAGATGGCGATCGATAGTGTCTACGTCGGAGGTGAAGGCGCCAAGGACGCCGAGGGCGCCTGCATGAGCATCGATGAGACCGGCGCCGACGCGGCAATTTTGGGTCAGGCCAAGTTGGGTGGCAGCGGCTTGGGTCAGAGGGCCAAGGTCGGCGCCGACGGGGCTCGCGACGTCAGGAAGCGCAGCTTTTTCAATGAGATCGTCGAGACCGACCAGGTTTAGGAAGTCCAAGCTGGCGGCAGGACTTCCTAAACCTCGTCGGTCTCGACGATCTCATTGAAAAAGCTGCGCTTCCTGATGTCGCGAGCCCCGTCGGCGCCGACCTTGGCCCTCTGACCGAAGCCGCTGCCACCCAACTTGGCCTCACCCAAAATTGCCACGTCGGCGCCGGGCTCATCGATGCTCATGCAGGCGCCCTCGGCGTCCTTGGCGCCTTCACCTCCGACGTAGACACTATCG
>CAJYKO010000343.1 GCA_913775215.1 uncultured Devosia sp.
CGGTAGCGCTCGAAGGGCATGATCGAGGCTTCGATGATGCAGCCGGGGATGGCGGCGATTTTTGTCATGTCCGCGGGCGTGCTGGTCGGGGCGAGGGCGGGCATGGGACGCAGTTTTGATTGCAGCAGGTGCGGCTGCAGGTGATCGACGTAAACGTTAAAGCCTTCGAAGCCGAGGCTGTGCAGCGCGTTCATTTCCTCGGCAGTCGGCACGGTTTCCTGTCCAGCCATGACGAGAAGTGTACAGCCGAGCTTTGAAAGCTCCTCGAAAAAGGGGCGTTCTTGATCGAAAGAGCCGAAGGTTGTGCCGGTGGCGCGGTGATAGGCGTTGAGATGGGTTTTAATGGCGTAGGCGCCTGCATCGAGCGCGGCTTTGGCGAGATCGAGATCGTGCCGGGCGAGCGAGACGATGATGGGAAAGCTGCCGTCGGTCAGTTTCTGGTAGAGCGGGGTCGTCGTGTACATCAGTTGATCCTCTGGCCGGTCTTAGCGTCGAAGAGATGGACGGCGGTAAGGTCGGGCAGGATGTGGATGGTTTCGCCGGGACGGGCGGCGACGCGTTCGCGGAAGACGCCGGTGACCACATGCTCGCCGAGGGTCATGGTGACCTGGGTTTCCGACCCCATCGGTTCGACCAGCGAGACCACGGCGGGAAGACCTACGGGCGAAAGCTGGAAATGTTCGGGACGGATGCCGTAGCTGGCGGCGCCTGAGGTGGTGAGCCCGGCGGGCAGGGGGAGGGTGACGCCGGCGGCCTTGAACTGAGCGCCTTCGATGGTGCCACCCAAAATGTTCATGGCGGGCGAGCCGATGAAGCCAGCGACGAAGAGATTAGCGGGGCGATCGTAGAGTTCCAATGGCCCGCCGATCTGTTCGACCTTGCCGGCATTCATGACAACGATCCGATCAGCCATGGTCATCGCTTCGATCTGGTCGTGGGTGACATAGACGGTGGTGACGCCAAGGCGCTGATGCAGGCCCTTGATCTCGCCGCGCATGACGACGCGCAGCTTGGCATCGAGATTGCTGAGCGGTTCGTCGAACAGAAACACCTGTGGATTGCGCACGATGGCGCGGCCCATGGCGACGCGCTGGCGCTGGCCGCCGGAGAGCTGGCGGGGATAGCGATCGAGCAGGTGCGAAAGGTCGAGGATGTCGGCCGCCCATTTGACGCGCTCGGCGATCTCGGCCTTGGAGGCGCCGCGATGTTCGAGCGAAAAGCCCATATTGGTCGCGACCGTCATATGCGGATAAAGCGCATAATTCTGGAACACCATGGCGATGTCCCGGTCTTTGGGCTCGAGATCGTTGACGACGCGATCACCGATGCGAATGTCGCCTTTGGTGATGGTTTCAAGGCCCGCAATCATGCGCAGCAAGGTGGACTTGCCGCAGCCGGAGGGGCCGACGAGGACGATGAACTCGCCATCGGCGATATCAACATCGATGCCATGGAGGATCTGGACTTCGCCATAGGCTTTTCTGACGGAATGGAGCGAAACGGGGGCCATGGATCAGCCTTTCAAACCGGTATGGGCGAGACCTTCGACGAATTGCTTTTGCGCGACGATGAAGACCAGCAGCACGGGGATGGCGGTCATCGTCGCGGCGGCGAGCTGGATATTCCACATGGCGCCGCCATAGGCGTCGGTGAACTGGGTCAGCGCCTGGGGCAGGGTGAACATCTGGGTCGAGGAGAGGAAAACGATGGGCTCGAGGTAGAGATTCCACGAGTGGAGGAAGGTGAAGATCGCGACGGCGCCAAGCGCGGGCTTTGCGAGCGGCAAAGCGATGGTCCAGAAAATCTTGAACCGGCCGAGACCATCGACGCGTGCGGCTTCTTCGAGTTCGCCGGGCAGAGCGATGAAAAACTGGCGCATGACGAAGGTTGCAAAGACCGAGGGCGCGCCGAAGATCGGCACGAGGATCAGCGGCCAATGGGTATTGATCATGCCCCAGCCGAGGAACATCTGAAATAGCGGCACGATGGTGACTTCGGAGGGAATCAGGAGCCCAAGCAGCACGACCATGAAGATGGCATTGCTGAAGGGAAACTTGATCCGCGCGAAGGCATAACCCGCCATGGATGAGACGACCATGGTGCCGGCGGTGACAATGGCGGCGATATAGGCCGAGTTCCAATATTGCCGGGCAAAGGGCTGCAGTTCGAAGACGCGTTGATAAGTCGAGAAATCGAAGCGCCGCGGCCAGAGATCGGGCGGGAAGGCGAAGATGTCGCTGATCGGTTTGACCGACGAGGTGATCATCCACCAAGTGGGAAAGACGAATGGGATGAGCAGCACGCACATCAGCCCATAGAGGGCGACGCGCAGCCGAGGGGAAAGGTCAGTTCTCATAGAAGACGATCCGCTTGCGCATCTGCCACTGGATGAAGGTGAGCACCGCGACGATGAGGAACAGCAGGATGGACAGGGTCGAGCCATAGCCGAAGAAATTGAACTGGAAGGCCTGCTGGTAGAGGTAATAGACGAGCACCGTAGTCGAGACGCCGGGTCCGCCTTTGGTGAGGATGGCGATCTGGGCAAAGACCTGCAGCGAGCCGACGATAGTGATGATCGAGGTCAGGAGAATCGTCGGGGAGATCATCGGAAGGGTGATGCGGCGGAACTGCTTGAAGGGGCCGGCGCCGTCCACACGCGCGGCTTCATAGACTTCCTTGGGCACGCCTTGAAGAGCGGCGAGGAAGAGTATCATGTTGAGCCCGACATTCTTGAAGACCTGCACGACGACGACGGCGATCATCGCTGTGGTTGGCGTGCGGAGCCAGTTGGGGCCCTCGATACCGAAGACGGCGAGGATGCCATTGATGCCGCCATTGGCCTGCAGCAGGAAACTCCAGACTATGGTCCAGGCGACGAGCGAGACCACGACGGGCGAGAAGAACAGCGTGCGGAAGACGACGATGCCTTTCAGCTTTTGGTCTAGCAGCACGGCCAGAAGGAGCGCCAGACTGAGGTTGAGGACGACGAGACCGGCTGAGAAAATGGCGGAGGCGAGTAGCACTGGCGGCAGGTTCGGGTCGCGCAGCAGAAGCTGGTAATTAGCGTCGCCGACAAAGGTGAAGGTGTTGGCGAGCACGTTCCATTCGTGCATCGAATAATAGAAGACGAGCCCGAGCGGGATCAGCACGAAGGTCATGATGCCCAGGGTCTGCGGCGCGATGAAAAGGAAACCCGCAGCCGCGTCTTTCCGGGCGATAGTCCAGAAGGGGCGCTTTTGGTGTGGAGCGGCGCTGTGATCGGTCATTTCGCCTCGGTGGTCAAAAAGGGCTCCCCGACGAATAGCCGGGGAGCGGAGGGATTCAGCGGGCCAAAAGCGGGCTGACGCCCTGGCAGACGCTGGCGAGCACGGCGGGCAGGTCGGTATCGGCCACCCAGAGGCCATCGAGCGAAGCGCGTATTGTCTGCTGGATCTGGGCGAAGTTGGTGTGGCCGGCGATCACCTTGCCGTTCGAGATGCCGGCGATGACGACGTTCTCGATCTGCTCGGAGGTGAGGAGCGGATTGGTCTTGCCCAGGGTTTCGGTATTGAGCAGGCTTGCTCGTGCAGGCGGGAAGAATTGCGCGAGCTTCTCGCTGTTTTCAGGATTAGTCATGTAGCCGAGGAATTCGACGGCAACATCGGTGTTCGGACGATTGGCAAAGGCGCCGACGGCCGCCTGGCCGATGACCGAATAGGAGCCGGCCGGACCTTCGGGCAGCGGGACCAGATCCCAATCGAATGGATCGTCCTCGGGCAGGAGCGAAGCGCGCGAAATCTGGGTAATAGTCATGGCGGCATCGCCGGCAAAGAAGTCGACGTTTTTGCCTGGGCCGGGCAGGGCGCCATCGACGAAGATCGCCTGATGCAGGCGCGTCATGGCGTCGACCATGGGCTGTTCAGTGAAGCCACAGGTCTTGCCGTCCTCGCTCCAAGCATTGGCGCCCCAGCCGCGCCAGAAGGCGGTCAGGTTCTGCCAGGTCTGGTAATTAAAATCGCGGATGACGAGGCCATCCTTGCCATTGTCAGCGACGGCCTTGGCGGTGGCCAGAGCATTGTCCCAATTCCATTCGCCTGCGGCGATTAGCTCAGCAGGGGTCTTGGCGCCGGCCGCCGTCACCAGATCATTGTTGACGAAGACGGCGAAGGGCGAGGTCGAGAACGGATAGGCGTAGAGCTGGCTGTCGCGGGTCCAGAGGGCGGTCGCGGCTTCCGTTACATCGTCGAGGTTGTAGCCTTCGGTCTTGGTGAAGGCTTCGCTCAAGGGCGCGAGGGCGCCGGAATTGACGAAGTCGGCGGCGCTGGTTTCAAAAATCCAGGCGAGATCAGGCGGGTTGCCGCCGGCGATTTGGGTGGTCAGCGTCGTCGTGTAGTTTTCGAAGGGCAGCGGTTCGAAGGTCACGGACACATTGGGGTGCGTGGCCTTAAAACCTTCCGCGATCTCGTTAAAGAGCGCCAGATGCGCCTCGTTGGCGCTCCAGATGGTCATGCGCAGATTGACTGCGTCCTGCGCCCAGGCGACGCCGCCCCAAGCGAGAGGCAGAAGAATACCGGCTGAAGCCGCCGTTGCTTTGAGCATTGCAAGTCTGGTCATCGTTTCCTCCGTTGATGAGCCGATCAGTAGCCGCGCACGTCCGGCCAGCGGATTTCGACGCCGGCGCGGTAGAGCTGAGCCTGAAAATCTTGAAGTTTGCCGTCGTCGGCCTGCACTTGGTGCGGGGTCAGGCCATGGTTGAGGCAGTGCGCGGCGAGCATGCCGGCCACCTCGCCCACGTTCCATTCGACCGGGTGCAAGCGATAGCAGCCATTGGTGATGTGCGTGGTGCCGAGGTTTTTTCCGGCCGGCAGCAGGTTTTTGACGCGACGCGGCAGGAGCGCGCCGAGCGGGATTTCGAAGGGCGCGGATTCCACATCGACATAGTTGTCGCCACCGGTCGAGGGGTGGAGGTCGATGCGATACATGCCAATGCCGACGCTGTCGCGATAGCTCTTGGAGAGATTGTTGCCGTGAACGGTCATCGACACGTCCTGCTCGACGATGCGCGTCACCGGCAGGATGCGGCGGCTTTCGCGGATATAGGGCGCCATGGCGAGGCCATGATCAGTGCCGGTGATGTCACCGCGGAGGCGCAGACCAGGGAAACCCTGGCCACCATCGAGGCGCGGGGCTTCGGTCTGGAGCCAATAAAAGACGGAATAGGAGAGGTCGGCGGCCGCCTTGAGGTGCCGCGCTTTTTCCTCTTCGGAAACGTCAATAATGGTGCCTTCCATATAGTCGATCATCGGCCAGTTCACGAGGCAGATGTCGGACTGGTAGGCGCCGGGCTGGAAATTGCGGCGTGCAGCGATGCGGCGGAAGGTCCAGAGATTGCCGTCGCCGGCATTGCGGCGCTGATCGGCATCGACCAGAAGCGGATCGTCATCGGGATTGGGCGTGAAGGAGCGCTCGGTGATTTCGAGCGTGCGCGGATGCGGTGCCTTGAAGCCAAGCAGCGGGCCGCCCCAGAATTCGGGCTGATATTTGCGCCAAAAATCGTAGTTTTCCGGCTTGTCTATCGTCTGGTCGCCGTCGACGTGATCGATGGCAAAGCACACGGATACGGCTTGGACATTGTCCGGCTGGGCATGATCGGGGGCACTGGGTTCGCCGGTATCGAACTGGGCCTCGAAACCCTTGGCATATTCCGTGCCGGTCAGCGGCAGGAGATCGCCGAGTTCGGTTGCGTCGATCATATAGGGTGCCGAGCAGACGATTTCGCGGCCGCTGTCGCGATGCCGGAGGGTGATGGCGCGGACAGTGTCGCCGTCGACATCGGCAGCGACCGGACGATAGGGCTGCAGCACCGTCAGCTTGCCGCCGCCGCGCCAGGGCGCGAGCATGGCTTCGAGGACGGCGAGGCCAACGCGTGGTTCTGCACACAAGCGGCTGACCCAGCCGGCGCCGGGATTAAGATCGCCCCAGGCGCGGCTTTCAGCGGTCAGCGGATAGTTGTCGCGATAATATTGGCGAATGCCGCGGCGCAGTTGCTGATAGGAGCGGGTGACGCCGAATTGCTCGACCCAGGAATGCTCGTCGGGGGGCACGGCCTGGCTCGTCAATTGGCCGCCGAGCCAGTCGAATTCCTCGCTCATGATGACGGTGCGGCCCGAGCGCAAGGCGCCAAGGGCTGCAGCAACGCCACCGAGCCCGCCACCAACGATGAGAATGTCTGCGTGAAGCTCTTTGGTCATGTGTTCCGAATGTGTTGGGTAGAAAGGGGGCCGAGGGTGTCGCCCTCGACGATGGCGCAATCAAGCAGCACCTGCTCGACCGGAGCGTCATTCTCCACGCGCCGCACCAGCATTTCGGTGGCGGCGCGGCCCATCGCCTCGCGGGGAATGGAAAAGGATGTGAAGCGGCGGCCGTGTTCTTCCGCGCGGATGTGATTGCCGAGCACGACGATGGAGAGATCGCCCGGAACACTGATGCCGCGATGGCGGGCGATAGCGTCTACGGCGATGGCGTCGGCGAGTTCGGTGAAGAAGACGCAGGTGGCGCGGGCCGCAAGAATGGCATCGAGCGTTTCGCCTGGCGGCTGCGCCACGGCAAATTGGGTGTAGACTAATTCCGCATTGCCGAGGGCCGGCTGGAAACCGATCCACCGATCAACGGTCGATTCCGCGCCGGCATTGAGCCCGACATAGGCGATGCGGCGATGGCCCATGGCCTTGACGCGATCGACAAGGGTGGCCGTCGCGACGGCATAGCCGCCCCCGACATAGGGCACGGGACCACCGGCGTCGTCACGACGCCCGACGGCGACGAAGGGAAAGTCGCCTGCGACGAGCCGGGTCAGCTCGTCGCGATCGAATTGGCGTCCGAGAATAATGCAGCCATCGGAGAGCCGGAGGCGGACATTTTCGCCGAAAATGCGCCGCTTGACGCCAGCGCCGGTCAACAGCAGCAGGTCATAACCGAGTTCCTGCGCCGCTTCCTCGATGCCGAGAAGGAAGGGGGTGAAGAAATCGGCCTGGGCTGAGGGAAAAGCGGGTTCGTATGTGAAGACGCCGAGAATGCGGTTGAGCCCCTTGACCATGCGGCGCGCAACGGGGTCGGCAACATAACCGGTTTCGCGAATGACCTTTTGCACGCGCTCCCGGGTTTCGGCGGGGATGCGATTGGCATTTTCCGGCGAGCCATTGAGGACGAAAGACACCGTCGCCTGGCTCACACCGGCAAGCCGGGCAATATCCTTCTGTGTCAGCCGCCGAGTAGCCATTCATCAGTCTCAACACTGCTAATGCGTATAAGCGCTAATGCGTATAAGCTAAGTGGAGTTGTCTGGCAACGGGAATCTGTGGGGGTCTTTGCGGTCGTAATTGTCGCTCCGGCAGGCAAGTCAAATATGGTGCGGAATGACCCAGTTCGAAGCTATCCGATGCCGTTGGCGTGTCAGGCGGCTGCGCGCTGAGGCCGTCAATTGAAGAATAGAACGCCCAGTTTTTTCGAAGAATTGTAATCCTTGTTGGAAACTCTTGTCGAAGTCAGCCTGCCGACTGCTGACACCACATGATCGACAGCACCACGGCGCGCGGCCACTCTCAGGCAGCGGGCGCAACAAGAGGACTTATAAGGAAGGTTTTGGCCGAAGCCGCGGCGGCTTTACGAGCAAGATCCACCTCGGCGCAGACGATCAGGGGAACCCTTTCGGCTTCATGCTCTTTCGGCGGCAAGACCTCCGATTACAAAGCCATCGATGGCCTGATCGCTTTGCCGGATGCCAACCCCAGGTTCATGTTGGCCGACAAAAGCTATGACATCAACGACGTCCGTTCCAGCCTGTTGATACGGGAATATCGCCGTTCATTCCGCTCAAGACACACCGCAAGCAGACAATCACCTGTGACCTCCGAGCATACAGGGATTGCAACCGTATCCAGCCCATCTCCAACGAACTCAAGCAGTTCCGTCGCATTGCGACCTGCTACTCTAAAACCGCTGTCTCATTCATGGGCTTATTGGCACTCGTCGCCGCAGAGCTATGGATGCCGACTTATGTCAACAGAGCCTAGGGGTTCAGGTGCATATCCATAGCGGTGGCGGCTTGGTGCCCCAAGGGATGGGTGGTCGAACTCGGACGGCCTATTAATGTGAGAGGTTCAGGTTTGCGAGGGGTGCCCGCATAGTAAATTGAACCCCAGAGCTTCGATAGGCTATTTCGGCCTGCCCACTCACTGCATAGGCTAGGGCTCGCTCGATCATTCTGGTCCCGAAGCCTGATCTTTCTGGTGGAGACACAACTGGTCCACCAGTTTCTGTCCATGTCAGGATAAGACTGGCCCCCTCTAACTCCCATTCTATAAAGACCCGGCCACCCTCGGCTGATAAAGCGCCGTATTTGACGGCGTTCGTTGCGAGTTCGTGTAAGGCCATGGTTAGTGCACTGCTGGCAGCCTGGGAAATCTCGACCTGAGGACCAAAGAAACTTATGCGCTTTGACTCGTTGAAGGGCGCAATAGATCGCTCCACAGTGTCGCGCAGGCCTACGGCATTTTGGCTTAGACCGAAAAGAAAGTCTTGAGATCGAGCGAGAACATTAATGCGGTCCATGACGGCATTGCGCTGCTCTTCGGGAACGTCGATAGCTCTGAGAGACTGACCCACGACTGACTGAACAGTTGCAAGAATGTTCTTGATGCGATGACCGAGCTCCTGAGTCATCAGTGAGCGATATTGTTCTGCTTCTTTGGTATCCGTGATGTCGATAGAAATCCCGCTCATCAGGATTGGCTTGCCATAGATATCGTATCGGGTCTGCGCTCTGATTTCGATCCAATGAATGGATTGGTCCGGCCAGATCGCTCTATATTCGACATGGAGGTCACCGCCATTCGTCAACGCCTGGCGAACAGTCTCCTCCCACAGACCCACATCGTCAGGATGAATAGAAGCGGCCAAATCTTCGTAAGTGAAGGTTTCGGCAGGCGCCCGGCCGAAATTGGCTTTGCAAATTGGGCTCGCAACAAGCCGCTGTTGCGGAAGCTCCAATGTCCACGTGCCGAGACTGCCAGCCTTTAAAGTGAAGTGGAGCCGTTCCTCGCTGGCTGTGAGATCGGCAATACGCTGCTGCATCGCAGCTTCAACTTCATCTCTGTCATCGGAAATGCCGGCTGTGCGTTCGCGCGTGACATCGAGTTGCGAAGCGAAAAAGTACGTCAGTTCGCCCTGATTAAAGACTGGTGAGACAAGAAGGCGATTCCAGAATATCGAGCCGTCCTTTTTATAATTGAGAAGGTCAATCTCGATCGGCTCCAGATTTGCGACAGCTTTGCGCAGTCGCGACACATCCTCGAGGTTGGTGCCCGGGCCTTGCAAGAAGCGACAGTTGCGCCCGAGAGTTTCTTCTCGAGAATATCCTGTCAGCTTAACAAACGCGTCGTTCACGAATACAATTGGATTGTCCGGCTGCCTCGGGTCGGTGATGAGCATAGGCATGCGTGTGGCGCGCATGGCAGCGGCAAATGGATCGCTTCCCGCGTTGGGTTCGTGAATTTCGCGATCGATGCGGCGCGCTTCGACGTTTTTCTTCGAACTTTCCAAAAGCAGACACTCTTCGCGGATGATCCGCTTTTGTTCTTTCTACCGGCCATTAAGCCTGGCGTCACGCGTTGTGTTTAAGCGGCATCGATTTCACGGACTCAAAAATTGATCTCGCAGCACCGAATGTGAAAAATGAGGTAGCCTCTAACTCTCGCACACCGATTATTCCTCGCCATTTTCGTATAGAGGCAACACATCGTCTTCGTAGAGGCCGCCTATGGCCTCGAACGGTTCGCCTGCCGCCTGAAAGTCGGCCAACCTCAGGCCTGGGAAGACAAAGTACTTGCCGGCAACCTTTTGCTGTGTTGCGCCGAAGATGACCCGTTTGATTCCTGCAAAACGCATAGCCGAAAGACACATCTCGCACGGTTGCAGCGTCGAAATCATCACACAGGACGATAAGTCTGTTGTGTCCAGCGATTTGGCAGCCTCGGCGAGAGCAACCATCTCGGCATGCTTTGTCGGATCCGACTGCAGCCGAACCTCGTTTTCACCACGGCCAACCACCTGACCGTTCATAAGAATCGCCGCGGCGATTCCAGCTTTGCCGTTTTGTGCTCGTGCTGCCAGCGCCCGATCGACCGCTTCTCGCATCCACGCACTTTCAGCTTTC
>CAJYKO010000344.1 GCA_913775215.1 uncultured Devosia sp.
GGGTAGCGACCCAGCGGATGTGAAAGAGCGTGGCTTCGGCGCGGCGGATATCGCCCGAGAGACCACGATAACGGATGGCAAGGCGCGCCTGGCGCTTGAGGGTTTCGAGCTGGGTCTCGATCTGGGCGATGACGTCGTCGACGCGTTCGAGATTGGCCTCGGCGGCCTTGAGACGCAATTCGGCTTCGTGCCGGCGTGAATGGAGGCCTGAAATGCCGGCGGCTTCTTCGAGGAGCGCGCGGCGAGCGGTGGGCTTGGCGGCGATGAGTTCGCCGATCTGGCCCTGGCGGACCATGGCGGGGGAATGGGCGCCGGTCGAGGCATCGGCAAAGAGCAGTTGCACGTCGCGGGCGCGCACTTCCTTGCCGTTGACGCGATAGACCGAGCCCTGTTCGCGCTCGATGCGGCGGGTGACTTCGAGCACATCGGCGGTGTTGAGGGCGGCGGGGGCCGTGCGGTCGAGATTGTCGAGGACGAGGGTGACTTCGGCCGTGTTGCGGCCGGGCCGATTGCCGGAGCCGGAAAAGATGACATCGTCCATGCCCGAGGCGCGCATGGCCTTGTAGGAGTTTTCGCCCATGACCCAGCGCATGGCTTCGACAAGGTTGGACTTGCCGCAGCCATTGGGGCCGACAATGCCGGTCAGCCCCGGCTCCATGACGAGCACTGTCTCGTCACAGAACGATTTGAAACCGTGGAGTTTGAGGCGTGTGAACTTCATGGGTTCACGCCATATAGCATAATCCCCGCCACGAGGGGCGGGGATCTTGCAGCGGTTTTACTGAGCCGGGGTGACCGGCGTCATGGTATCGGCCGGGGCCATCGTGTCCGTCGGAGTGACGGGCGTTGCCGGTGCCGGGGTAGTGGTCGCGGGAGCAGGCGTTGTCGGCGTCGTTGCATCGGTCGCCGGGGCTGCCGGGGTGGTTGCGGCCGGAGCTTCGGTGCTAGTGCCGCTGGTCGGCTTGAAATCGGCGGGGATCAGCGGGTCGATCTCGGCAGAGAGCTGTTCCAGCGTCTGCGCGCCCGACAGCGTCTTGCCATTGATATAGAAAGTCGGCGTGCCCTGGAGGCCGAACTCGTTCAACGCCTGGTCGCGCATCGCCTCCATGCCGGTGAAGAGGTCCTGATTCGTCAGGGCCGCATCAAAGGTTTCCTTGGTGAAGCCAAGCTGGGTCGCGATGTTATAGATCGCATCGCGCGGCGTCTGCGATACGCCCCATTCGCCCTGGGTGCGGAAATAGGTGGCGAGGACGTTTTCATAGTTCGTTTCGCCAGCAGCTTCAGCGAGCATGAAGATGGCGGCGTCGAGCACATTCCGCACGAACGGGCGAACGACGAACTTGACCTTGCCGGTGTCGATATAGTCGGCCTTGAACTGCGCATAGGTGTTGTTGTGGAATTCAGCACAATGCGGGCAGGTGGGCGAGGCATATTCGTAGACGGTGACCGGAGCGTCGGCGGAGCCTTCCACCTTATCGGCAATGTTGCCGGCGGGCGCGGCAAGCTTTGCCGGATCAACCACATCGCCATCGGCTGCCTGGGCAGCTCCAAGGCCGGTCAGGCTAAGTGCCGAAACGGCCGCACCAAGAATAAGGGTGTCACGGCGATTGAATTTCACGGGTTAGGCTCCTGATTATTGTCTGCGCGACACTACACATGGGTTTGATGTCGGCAAGTGGGCACGATTATCACTTGGGGGTGAACGCACTATCCGTCCTTTGGCTCCGATCGCTGGGCGAGCGCGAGGCCCAGATCGCGAAGGGCGGCCTTGAGGTTTTCATCCTCGATCTTTTCGACTTTAGCATCCAATCTGGCAATTTCGCTCTGGCTCGGTTGCCTGACTTTTTGCTTCCTGGCGCCTGAACCGGGCGTGAATGGCTCGGCCGAGAGGCGAACTTCGTTGACGAGATGATATCCGAAGTAGCGATTGACCGCGGTGGCAATTTCAGGCGCGGCATGCTGAACGAAAAGAGCTTGGCCGGGTCCGCAGCGGAGATGGAGCACGGCGCCCTCATGGCCATGGCCGGCGCTGCGCGGCCAGACGAGCTTGTCCGGCATGGTGGTCTGATCATAGGGCGGGGGCGCGATGACCCGCCAATGGGTGATGATGTCGCGTGTGGCAAAGCCGCGTTTTTTGAGCACCGGATCGAGCGCGCCCGAAAGCACATCGGCAACGCTGAGCGTGCGATTGCGGCGTTTTGGTTCGGGCAGCTTTTCTTCGGCCATGGAAGGGAAGTAGCGAGTGCGCTGGATCGGGGCAAGGGGCGAGTGTTTCGTCCCACTTGCCGGGGGCAGTCCGAAGCCTATATCCCTCAGCCATGCCCCTTATCGATCCGCACCCCATCGACGCCCAAGCTGTTCTTGCCTGGTATGATCGCCATGCGCGAGACTTGCCATGGCGAGTCTCGCCAGCCGATCGGGCGCAGGGGATCAAGCCCGACCCCTATCGCGTCTGGCTCAGCGAGGTCATGCTGCAGCAAACGACGGTTGCGGCTGTACGCAACTATTTCATCCGATTTACCGAACTTTGGCCGACGGTTTTCGATCTGGCCGCAGCGCCACTCGATGCCTTGCTACGCGAATGGGCAGGGCTTGGCTATTATGCACGGGCGAGAAACCTCCATGCCTGCGCGAAGGCTGTGGTCGACCAGCATGGCGGCGTGTTTCCGGGCACATCGGCCGGGCTGCAGTCATTGCCAGGGATCGGCGCCTATACGAGCGCTGCCATCGCGGCGATCTGCTTTGATGAACCTATTGCCGTGCTCGATGGCAATCTCGACCGGGTGCTGGCGCGCTATTATGCGCTGCCCGTGCCTGTGCGCGAGGCAAAGGAGGAATTGCGCGCAGCGCTGCAGCTAAGCGTTCCGGCGCGGGCGGGCGATTTTGCGCAGGCGATGATGGATCTTGGTGCCACGATCTGCGCGCCGCGCACCGCGTCATGCCTGATCTGCCCATTGCAACCGGACTGCCATGGGACCCGAACTGGCCATCCCACGCTCTTTCCCATCAAGCCGGAAAAGGCCGAGCGCCCGACGCGGCGCGGGCATGCTTTCGTGATGACGGATGCGAGTGGGGACGTTTACCTGCAATCCCGGCCGGGCAAGGGAC
>CAJYKO010000345.1 GCA_913775215.1 uncultured Devosia sp.
TGAACCTCTTCCGGCTCGACATTGCGCGCTTCATCCAAACTCAGCAGCGGCACGCCCTTGACGATCGGAAACGCCAGCCGCGCTGCGATCGAAATCAATTCCTTCCGATCTGCCGATAGCGTCAGGCGTGTCTTGGTCAGCGGACAGACCAGCATGTCGAGCACTTGGCGCTCGACGGTGAACCTGGGCTCGGCGGGTGTCTCCGCCATCAGTTGAGCGGCACGGCGCCTTTGCCGCCGCGCGCCATTTCATATTCGGTCATTGCAATCAGCGTCTCGGCCCGATCGTTCAGCGTCTGCGCTTCGAGCAAGAGCTGCTTTTCCTTGGGCCCATAGGGCGAAACCATGGCGCAGAAATTGACGAGATCGGCCGTGCCCGTCCGCTCGATCTCTTCCCAGTTGAGATCGATGCTGGCAAATTCGGCGTAGTCGCGCATCATCTTGACGAAGCGCGCCCGATCAACGGCCTCTTCCCCAAAGTTGCGGCTGAAATCCTTGGCAAAGTCTGTGGTCGAAATTTTTGCCATGCGATAGGGCGTGTCGCGGTCAACTTCCTCGTTGAGCCGGAAGCGCGAAACGCCCTCGAGAATGATGAAATAGCGCCCGTCCCCGCTCTCCTCGAAATGGGTGAGCCGGCCAAGGCAGCCGATCTTTTGCAGCGCCACCTTGCCGTGCGGGCTTTCTTCGCTCGCATCCTCGGGCTGCACCAGCCCGATCAGCCGATCATGCCCCAGGGCAAAATCGACCATGTCGAGATAGCGCGGCTCGAAAATATTGAGTGGACGATGCGAATAGGGCAGCAGCAGTGCCCCGGTCAGCGGGAAGACCGGGACAATCTCGGGCACCTCGGCGGGGCTGGTCGGGCGCTGCGGCATAAAAAAGTCCTTTTATGAGAAGAGCGCGGCCGAGAGCAGGCGCCGACCCTTGAGCGTGGCCGGATCCTTGGCGCCCCAGGCGTCAAAAAATTCGAGCAGCTTCTTGCGGGCCCCGTCCTCGTTCCAGGTGCGGTCGCGCTTGAAAATGGCGACGAGCGCTTCGGCCGCTTCGATCCGCTTGCCCTCGGCATTGAGCACCACGGCAAGATCGAATCGCGCCTGATGATCGTCCGGATTGGCCGCGACAGCCGCTTCGAGCGCTGCCGATTCCGAAAGGCCCGATGCTTCGGCCTGGAGGCGGATCGTATTGGCGACAGCGGTATAGGCTTCACCCTTGCGCTTGTCTTCCGGCACCATATCGAGCGTTGCCTGCGCCTGATCGAATTCGCCGGCTTCCACATAGACGCGGGCGAGCCCGATCAGCGCGACCTCGTTTTCCGGGGCATGCTGCAGCACCATGCCAAAGATCTGCGCGGCTTGGCCAAGGTCACCGGCCCCAAAGGCTTCTTCGGCGACTTTAAGCGCATCGGCAATCTGGGCTTCGATCGAATCGGCTGGCGGCGCACCGGCTGGTGCTGCGGCGATGACGCGATCGGCAAATTTGCGCACTTCGCCTTCCGGCATGGCGCCCATGAACCCATCCACCGGACGGCCACCGGCAAAGGCGAACACTGCTGGGATCGACTGCACGCCCAATTGTCCGGCAACGCCCGGATGATCGTCGATATTGATTTTGACCAGTTTGATCTTGCCGGCCTTCTCGTTGACCACCTTTTCAAGCGTCGGGGTCAGCTGGCGGCAGGGGCCACACCAGGGCGCCCAGAAATCGACGAGCACCGGCGTATCGCGCGAGGCCTCGAGCACATCGGCGCGAAAGCCGGCATCGGACGATTCGCTGATCAGGGCTACGGTGGCAGCATTGGCGGCGCTTGGTGCGCCATTCATTGAAATCGACATAAAAGGCTCTCGCGATTGAGCAAGGTGAGCAGTCGCGGGCCTTTTTGCGCCCGCACCAGCACTGTTGCAAGTCTTAACGCATTTCCTGCCGAAACGGCCAACGCTTCCGGCAAAATGACTGCGCCATGCTCAGAGTTAGGGCGCGGATTGGCGCTCTTAAAGGGACCAAAAGATCTTAATTCCCACAGGCTTTCAACAAGATGACATGAAAGCGCAAAACTGGGGTTGCAATCGCTCCGCTGATTGGGCATATAGCGCCTCGTCGACGCGCTGCAAGGCGCTGCGACACGGATGCGGGTGTAGCTCAGGGGTAGAGCATAACCTTGCCAAGGTTAGGGTCGAGGGTTCGAATCCCTTCGCCCGCTCCAATTCTCTCAGGTTGGCAAGCCGAGAGAGAAACAAAGGGTCCTTCGGGACCCTTTTTGTTTTCCGTGCTTTCGCTTCTGTCGGCACTTTCGCTGGCCTCTGCCTGAGCTGAGCAGCCGTGATAAGGGCTCAGTGCACCTGCACTGAGCCGCGCTCGAAAAACACCGTCAGCAGTGGCGCGAGAATCGCTGGGTCATATTCGTGTCCCTGATCGACCAGCGTGATCCGTTCGACATTATGCAGCGTCGAGGCCACCCAATCGGCGCCTGCCGCCATGAAGGGAAAGCTCTTGTCGCCATCGAGCACCAGCACGGGCATGATCGCATTCTGCCAGCGCTCGGGCGGCGTGTCGCTTATCCGCGCATCGGCCAGCACGCGATAATCGTGCTCGATCGAAAGCCCTGCCGCCGAGAAAATTGGCCAGACCGGATCGCTTTCGAACCCGGCTAGAACCTCCGCGTCCATGCCGACCCCAAGCAGGAACTGCCGCATCATTTCGCCCGCGCGCCCTTCCGCGGCCAACGCGGCCATGGCTCGGTGCTCGTTTTGATAATGCTCGGCGCTTGCCGCCGGATTGAT
>CAJYKO010000346.1 GCA_913775215.1 uncultured Devosia sp.
GGCACAGGCGTGTGCTACCCTCCTGCGACAGGTGCCAGTACTGGAAAAATGGATTGATACCGCCGCCGACGGACCGGACCGGTTTGCCGTGCTCGGTGATTGGAATCGTCGGCTCGCCGAACGCGGAGATGCGGTCTGGACCGCACTGGATGACGGTAACCCCGTCAATTCCGATCTACGCCTTACCGACGAGGGCGTGACGCCTCGCTGCGATCCTCGATATCGCGCCTTCATCGACCACATCGTACTGGATCGACGCGCGGCAGCGCACGCGAGCGGCTTCGTAGAGACCCAGTATGGCGCCGCCCAAAAACACCTGTCAGATCATTGTCCGGTCAGCGCGCTTATCGCCGATTGACCGACAGGTTATTCCTGTCTTTTCCGACATCGCATAACTTGCCGAGGATCTACGTCAGTCATTAAATGGCCCCTCCCCGCTTTCGGACTTCCGACATCATTCATCTTGCGAGATCGGTGCAGCGCCCCCAGTGCTAGCTGGCTGCGTGTCGCCTATTGGGAGGGAAGCGGACGTTCGCATGCTGCTTCGTCATCGGTTAGAGCGCCTGCATGGGTTGGCTATTTGGCATCGCTCTCGATCTTGTGTCGGATACTTTTGGCTATCAGGTTGGGCGAGGCAAACCGTGGTGGGTGGAGTGGCTTGCGTCCACCGGGTGTTTCACCGTCCTCGCTATACCCATCGCCACGATTTGGCTTCTCCTTCGGTGATCAAACGTCTAAAGATGGGGGGGAGCGGACGTTCCTTATGGACGATAGTCCTCGAACTCCCATTGCGCCCAGCGGGCAATCTCGCCTGCGATGGTATGCCAGTCGTCGCCCGACGTCTGACCGATACGCTTGCGCACATAATCTTCGATGCGCTGAGGGTCGAAGCTGCGCGCGATAAGCAAAAACCGCCCTTCGACGATGGCATGGCTATCTAGTTCATACTCCAACCACGCTGGCGAACACACTTTGAAGTCAAAGGACTCTTCTCCTGGCGCGCCAGCTGGTCCCACAAGCGCCCGTAGAGAGACACAGAACGCACCTCCCCTGGGCCGAATAGACTCGAGGGGTTCATGTTCGACGGTCAATAAGGCTCGAAGTTCAGCGATCATGCCCCCTGATCGTCCTTACGGTGAATGTCCGCAATTGGGCGAAAGCGGCCGCCCTACCCTTCAGTCACAACGACCCAATTGCGGACATCCACGGCCGGTTTTCACGGTCCTTATTTCTGCCATTCGTTCATGTCGGCCTTCCGGCACCGTCATCGGGTGGCGCGGTGACCGAAAGGTCGCAGCTGCTATTGGTGTGGCACTCCGCAAGCTGGTTTGATGGTGCCAGCCGGCCTCAAGCCAGCTGGAGCACTTCGTCAGATCTGCGCTAGGTTGCCGTCGGAAAACAGCTCGCCGCCCGTCATGAAGCTTCTGTCCGATGATGCCAGGAGGGCAGCAGCGGCCGCGACCTCTAACGGCTCGCCGATGTGTCCGAGAGCTTCTTCATGACCGCCGGCCAGGTGAGTGACTACACCGGCGCAGTACTGATCGACGATCTGCCGAAAGCGCAGTGACTGCTCGGCGACCGCGGCTGTGATGCCGACTGGTTCACAAACGCCCTACAGGCCCTGAGGCATTCAGATCTACATTCCCAGCAAAAAGTCTCGCATTGGATCAGAGAGATACGACAAACGACGCCATCGCCGCCGCCGCAGCCGCACCAAAATGATGTTCGGCCGCTTGAAGGACTGGCAACTGGCGGCGCGTCGCAACCCGCTATGACCGATGCCCTACCGCCTTCTTCTCGGCCGTTGCCCTCGCAGCAACCGTCATCTTCTGGCTGTGATCAACGAGTCTTGACCTTACCGATCGCATTCATGCGGTGGCTGCCAAAAGGCCATGTAAAGTCTCAACAGGGACGTAATTTATAAGGACTTGACCAATCGCTCGTTTCTTAAGACCCTTCGTATAGGGGGGCATGGGCAATGACTGCTGATCCGGCGGGAAACGTGACTGGAAGTGGTGCCGGCGCGCTCTGGGACCCCGACCTGTGGGAACCGCTAATCGCTTCGCTGAAGACGAAGCGCGTTGTTCCGATCATCGGACCGGAAATGGCCCTCGGTGTGCTCGACGGAGCGAAGGTCACCATCGGCGACTATGTCGCAAATGCCCTTGCACGCGAGTTGCACATCGAAATCGGCCATCTTCGGCAGCCGACCGTCAATGACGTCGTCCGCTTCGCCAAGCTGCGTAGCGGAGGCAACGACGACGTGATTTACGCTAAAATTAGCCGTATTCTAGCGACCGCGCCGATCGAACCATCGCCGGTCCTCCGGACGATTTCACGTATTACTGATTTCAAGCTTTACGTAACTCTGTCCTACGATACGCTTCTGGAACAAGCGGTCGAAGCAGAACGGGGAGTGAAGTGTAATCGCGCTCTCAACAGCTACTATCCGCCTGACGCCCCCGGCTGCGATCTTAACTGGGCTTCTGATCCGGTGGTGTATTACTTGCTCGGACGTCACAGCCCCATGCCGGACTTCGCTGTTTCCGACGGTGATCTTATCGAGTCCATGCTGGGCTTGCACTCAGCGAACGCGCCGACGCGCCTGCTCGACCATTTGAAAGGCTCCTACCTCCTCTTTCTCGGCGGAGCGTTTCCCGACTGGCTGCTAAGATTTCTGCTGCGTTCGATCCGGCAAAAGCCGCTCGGCCGATCCGCGAGCTTCGATCGGACCATGGACATCCTGGCAGACAGCCTGTCGCATCAGGACACGAACCTTGTCGGGTTTCTGAGCGCATTCAGCACAAAGACGAGGGTCTTCGACGCCGATGCGGAGACCTTTGTTGACGAACTCTGGAAGCGTTGGTCGGCCGGATCTTCGAACCAAGCGGTCACGCTACGACAATCCCCGGCCGATGCTCTTGTCGATCCGGATGTCTTCATCAGCTTCGCGAGCGAGGATCTGGCCGCAGCGTCACGTGTCGCCGATCTTCTCACCGGTGTCGGCCTGAGGGTGTGGCTCGACCGTGGTAATCTCTTCGGCGGTTCCTACATCGACGACACGATCACTAGCGCGATCGCGCGTTCCAGGCTGTTCGTTCCGCTTGTATCTCGCACGACCGAGCGGCGCACCACCAACGCATACTTCAACCTTGAGTGGCGCCGTGCGGCGCGAAGAGCCGAACTCAATGCCCCAAGCTCCGCCTTCATCTTCCCCCTAATCATCGACGACCTAGATCGGAAGAGCACACGTCTGAACTC
>CAJYKO010000347.1 GCA_913775215.1 uncultured Devosia sp.
TGATAGGCAATGTCGGCGGCGAAATAGGTAAAGCTGCCGTCGGACTTGATCAGGGCGCGATCGGTATCATCGCCATAATCCTTGGCCCGGAATAGGGTCTGTTCGCGGTCTTCCCATTCTTCGGGTGCCTTGCCCTTTGGCGGATCGAGACGGCCTTGATAGACCATGCCTTCCTCGCGCAGCCATTCGAGCGTCGTGTCGATGTCGCCGCCCTGGCCGTGGAGGGTCCGCTCGGAGAAGAACACGTCGTGATGGATGTTGAGCTGCGCGAGGTCAGCCTTGATCAGCTCCATCATCGCGGCAAGCGCGGCTTCGCGGGCGATCAGCACGGCTTCCTGCTCGGGCTTCTCAAGCAGCGAAGCGCCATATTCAGCGGCCAGCGCCTGGCCGACGGGAATGAGATAGTCGCCGGGATAGAAGCCGGACGGAATCTCGATGGTTTCACCCAGGGCTTCGCGATAGCGCAGCAGGGCAGACTGACCAAGAATGATAGTCTGGCCGCCCGTGTCGTTGATGTAATATTCGCGCGTTACGTCATAGCCGGAATAGGCCATGAGCGAAGCCAAGGCATCGCCGAACACAGCGCCGCGCGTGTGGCCCACATGCATTGGGCCGGTCGGGTTTGCGGACACGTACTCGACATTGACCCGCTCGCCCTTGCCGAGATCGGTCCGGCCAAAATTCTCGCGCTCGTTGCCGATCGACTTCAGCACCTTATGCAGGATCGGCGTCGCCAGGCGGAAATTGATAAAGCCGGGGCCGGCAACTTCGACTGACGTCACGTCGGTATCCGATTTGAAGCGTTCGACGAGCGAAGCGGCGACATCGCGCGGATTTTTACCAAGCGGCTTGGCGACCACCATGGCGGCATTTGTCGAGAGATCGCCATGGGCGGGGTCTCGCGGGGGCTCCACCACGACGCGCGAAAGCAGATCGGTCCCGAGTTCGGGATGATCGGCGAGCAGGGCCTCGGTGACCCGTGTGGTAAAGAGTGCAAAGATATCCATGACAAACCCGCTGGAAATGCTGCGTGGCGGTTAGCGGAATTCCGGACGAGCGTCAAACAAGCGCTGATGCTCGTCAAGAGCATAAGGGTCGGTCATGCCCGCGATAAAGTCGGCAATGATACGGGCGCGGGCGGCATCTGAAGGGGCTGCGGAGGCAGCGACGCCCCATCGCCCCGGCATATCGCCATGCTCCATATAGGCTGCAAACAGGCGTTCGACGACGTTTTCGCTTTCGCGCACGGGACGCATCACCGTCTCATCGCGATAGACCCGTTCGAAAAGAACCTTCTTGAGTCCACGCTCCGCGACGGCCGTTTCCGGAGAAAACGTAACGAGAGTTTTACCGGCGCTGCGGACGTCTTCGGCGGACTGGACGCGGGAGGATTGGATATTGTCCGCACTCTGGCGGATCACGTCTTCTATAGCGCGAGTGATCATCCGGCGCTGAACTTCATGCGTCTGGCGCTTTGGCCCGACATCCGGATAAAGCGTTTCGACTTCGCGCACGATAGGCCCGGCCATGGGGGCCTCTTCGAAGTCGGCGAGTTTGACCAGGCCCGCGCGCAGTGCATCGTCGATGTCATGCGCATTATAAGCGATATCGTCGGCGATTGCGGCAACTTGCGCTTCGAGTGAAGCGTGGCTGGAGAGCCGGAGATCGGCAGCGGCCGGGATGTCATTGACCCCTGCAGGCAACCCTTCTTCCACATAGCGGCCGACTGGCTGACCCGATGCATCGACCAGCGGGCCATTGTGCTTGAGAATGCCTTCGAGCGTTTCCCAAGTCAGGTTGAGACCATCATGCTCGGCATAGCGATTTTCAAGCTGGGTGACGACGCGCAGCGCCTGAACATTGTGATCGAAACCGCCATAGGGCGCCATGGCCCGGTGCATGGCGCGCTCGCCCGCATGGCCGAAAGGCGTGTGGCCAAGATCATGGCTGAGCGCGAGTGCTTCGGCCAAATCCTCGTTGAGCCGCAGGGCACGCGCGATTGAGCGGGCAATCTGGCTGACTTCGAGCGTATGGGTCAGGCGATTGCGAAAGTGCCGGCCTTCGTGATGAAGAAATACCTGGGTCTTATGCTGTAGCCGCCGGAAGGCAGTCGAATGGATTATGCGATCGCGATCGCGCTGAAATTCGGAGCGTGTTGGGCTGGGCCCGGCGCCATAAAGGCGGCCAAGGGAGTCTTCCGGTTTGCTGGCGTAGGGAGCCGTTTCGCTCATCTTTCCGTTCTGCTCTTTGCATCGGCGCGTCCTGCGCCTATCTTATGCGTTGCGTTATGACATTACGATCGTATCGGAAACTTCCATGACTGCCGTTGCCACCGCCGAAACCCCCTCCGTGACATTGTCTGATCGCGCTGCCAAGCGCGTTTCCCGAATTCTGTCCAAGGAACCCGCCGGAACCGTCTTGCGCATTTCCGTGGCCGGTGGCGGCTGTTCGGGATTTCAGTACGAATATAATCTCGTGCAGGAAACTGCCGGCGATGACGATCTGGTTTTGAGCAAGGGAGAAGCGACCGTGCTGATCGATTCCATGAGCCTTGAGTTCATGGGCGGGTCGGAAATCGACTTCGTCGATGATCTGGTGGGCCAGTCATTCCAGATCAAGAACCCCAATGCTGTCGCCTCCTGCGGTTGCGGCACCAGCTTTGCCGTTTGACGCGGCGGCAGCCTTGTTTATCCTTATCCGTCCAAAACATAAGAAGACGGACAAGGGTAGTTCGCCATGGACAAGGCAACAATCGATAGCGTGATCGACGAGGCGGTGAACGGCAAGAAGCTGGTCGGCACCGTGGTTATGGCGGCGATCGACGGGGCGATTGTTTACAGCCGCGCCGCCGGTCTCGCGGACCGGGAAGAATCAGAGCCCATGCGCGAGGACACGATCTTTCGCGCTGCCTCGCTGACCAAGCCGCTCGTTGCCGCAACGATTCTCGCCATGGCCGATCGTGGTCTGCTTAAGCTGACTGACCCGGTCTCTGATTATCTTCCCTATTTCACGCCCGCACTGCCGGATGGCTCGCGCCCCGTCATCACGCTCAAGCATTTGCTCACGCACACCGCCGGTCTCACCTATGATTATTCCAAGGACCCGCGGATCAGCCCGGGTTTGACGGATACGACGACGAGCCTTGATGGCGTGCTGCGCCTGATTGCCGAGCAACCGCTGAATTACGCGCCGGGCACGTCTTGGCTTTACTCGATGGCGATAGACGTTCTCGGCGGGGTTGCTGCAGCGGTGCACGGGACCGATCTGGCTACGGCGGTTGCGCAGTACGTGACCGCGCCGCTTGGCATGAAGGATACCGTGTTCCACCTAGAGAGCGACGAGCGCCTTGCGGTTCCTTATGCGGATGGGGAAACGGAGCCGGTGCGGATGAGCGATCCGCACGTCGCCAAGAACCCATGGAATGGCGTGACGACTTTTTCGCCCAAGCGAATTTTCAATGCGAAGGCTTTTCAGTCCGGCGGTGGCGGCATGGCAACGACTGCTCCTGACTACATGCGTTTTTTGATCGCAGTGACCCAGGGCGGGGCGCCGATTCTTCAGAGCGAAACGACCCGCGCGGCACTGCAGAATCAGATGGGCTATGAGCGCGATCGGGGCCAGGCCTTCAGCTTCTTCGGTAGTTACACGGTGGACCCAGCGCGGGCGAATTTGCCCTGGACCGCTGGCACCAACAATTGGGGCGGAATCTATGGCCATGTCTGGTCAATCGAGCCCAGCCGTAAAATCTGTTCGGTCTCTCTGACCAATACGGCGTTTTATGGCGGCGAGCTTGAGTATCCCTTCCGCCTGCGCCAAGCTATCCACGCCTGAGACCCGAGCGAAAAGACTGCCACGATGCGTATCGCCACCTGGAATATCAACGGCATCAAAGCCCGCCTCGAGCTGCTCTTGAAGTGGCTCGAAGAGGAAAAGCCCGACATCGTCGGCCTGCAGGAAATCAAGACCGTCGACGAAGGCTTTCCGACTGCCGAAATCGAGGCTCTGGGCTACAATGTCGTGATCCATGGCCAGAAGAGCTGGAACGGCGTGGCGCTCCTGTCGAAATTGCCTTTCGACGAGGTGACGCGTGGCTTGCCCGGTGATGATGCCGATGAACAATCGCGCCTCATCGAGGCGGTCTTTTCGGTCGAAGGCGGCGTCGTGCGCGTCTGCAATATCTATCTGCCTAACGGGAATCCGGTCGACACGGAGAAATTTCCTTACAAGCTGCGTTGGATGGACCGGCTCAATGCCTACGTCGCCGATCGCCTGACGCTTGAAGAGCCGTTCGTGCTGATGGGGGATTTCAACCTGATCCCGGCGCCGATCGATGCGCATGACCCGCAGGCCTGGTGGGGCGATGCGCTCTATCGGCCCGAAAGCCTCGAACGCTTCCGGGTGCTGCAGAACATGGGCATGACCGATGCGCTGCGGGCGATGACCGCCGAGCAGATCTTCACGTTCTGGGATTTCCAGGCCGGCGCGTGGCGCCGCAATGCGGGAATCCGGATTGA
>CAJYKO010000348.1 GCA_913775215.1 uncultured Devosia sp.
AAGACGCCGCAGCAAAGGCCACGGCGATCAGGCTCGGAATGAGATGGGACAGGCGCATGGACGCCTTATTCGGGCGACCAGGCTTGGTAATCGCCGGTGACGCGCGGACGCTCACCCTTGTTCAAGAGGCTGCCATCGGGGCGATAGGCTTCTGCCGTGCCGGTGAGATTGGCCTGATGCGGCTTTTCCCATTCACGCGGCTTGTAGTTAGCGCTGGCCGGGACGACGTCGGTGCGGTGATGCATCCAGCCGTGCCAACCGGGCGGGATCGAGGAGGCGTCGGCATAACCGGCATATGTCACGTAGCGGCGGTTGGCCTTTTTGTCCTGATAGTAGCGGTTGCCGAATTCGTCGGTGCCGACGAAATTGCCGAAGCGCTTGATCCAGAGACGCGTTCCCCAGGTCTGGCCGCGCCACCAGGCGAAGATTTCGGTGAGGAACTGCTTGGTATCAGACTTGGCCACGAGACGATTCCGCTCAGAAGGAACGATTTGAGGAGCGGTTTATCACGCTCGCACCGGTGAGCCTAGACCCAAGCTATGCAAATTGGCGGCATCTTGCGCGATCACGAATTGGCAGCGCGGCGAACCCGAGGCGCGTGGCGGCGTTAGCCTTTCATCGAACATTACGGGAGACGCGAAATGGCGCCGAACCACAATAGCGGTATTCTGAGCCCCAACGAGACCAATTACGACATTCCAGACCAGACCAATATCGCCCAGCCTTATAGCCAGAGCGAGATCGAAGACCTGCTCTATGGCGGCGATCTCTCGGTCGAGGACCGTCTGGCGCGGTTGCGCGATCTGCGCGACGACGCAGTGACGCGCGAAAGCGGCGATTGGGGTGACCAGGACCCTGCTGCAATGCGCGATGAGATCGACCGTGCGATCGAGGAGCTTAGTGCAGACAATGAGACTGCTGACGACAATGCCAGCATGGACAATGTGCTGCTCGACGATCCTGCCGATCATTCGCATGCGCTCTCGCCCGATGACGTCGATGCGCTTGCCGAGTTGTCCGGAGAATCGGCGGACGATCTCGAAGCTGCGGCTTATGATGACGACGTTGCCGATGGAACAGTTTCGGGTCGCAGAGACGTTCACTAGTTAAATCTAATCCGGGACAGGATGAGCGGGGAGTGGTGGCGACACCGCTCCCCGAACTTTATCAGTGAGGCTGCGTGCCGCTCACGCCCAGATAGATCGAATAAAGCGATGTGCTCGCCGTGATGAAGAGACGGTTGCCCCTCGGGCCACCAAAGGTGAGGTTTGCCACACCCTCGGGGATGTTGAGGCGACCGAGCAAGGTGCCATCGGGCGCATAGCAATGGACGGCGGGGCCACCGCTGGTCCAGACATTGCCCTGAGTATCGACGCGCATGCCATCGGGGACACCGAATTCGAGATTGCAGAACTCTCGGCCATTGCCGAGCCTGCCGTTGTCGACGTCGAAGACGCGGATGTGACGAGGTGCGCCCGACTTATGGCTAGAGCCGGAATCAGCGACATAGAGCCGCTTTTCGTCAGGCGAGAAGGCGAGGCCATTGGGCTGGAGGAAGTCGGTGGCGACGGCGGTCAACTGGCCCGTGGCTGGGTCCAGGCGGTAGACATTGCGTGACGCATGTTCGGGTTCTGCGCGAAAGCCCTCGTAGTCGGTCATGATGCCGTAGGTCGGGTCGGTGAACCAGACGCTGCCATCGGAGTGGACGACGACATCATTGGGCGAATTGAGGCGCTTGCCCTCGAAGCGATCAGCGAGGACAGTGATGGTGCCATCGTACTCAGTGCGGGTGACGCGGCGGAGGCCATGTTCGCAGGAGACGAGTCGACCTTGGCGGTCGCGGGTATTGCCGTTGGAAAAGTTGGAATCGGCGCGATAAACCCCGACGGTGCCATCGGGAAGATAGCGCATCATGCGTCGATTGGGGATGTCGCTCCAAATGAGATAGTCGCCATCGCGGAACCAGACGGGGCCTTCGGCCCAGCGGCAGCCGGTGTAAAGGCGCTCAAGCTGGGCACTGCCGATGATAAGATCGCTAAACCGCGGATCGATGATGTCATGAACTAGTGCGGACACCTATTTCCTCCTCCTCAGGCAGAGTCAGGAAATTGCCCCGACGCCGCCGCAAACGTACCCCATGAGGGCAAGGCGAGCTTAGTGGGGAGGCGCAATTGCGGCAATCCCGGCAGGCTTCGGTTAACCTCGCATCAGGCTTGCCGTGAGACTTTGGCCGCAAACGGCGCCTTAGCCTTTCAAAGGATACTCATGAAGATCACCCCTATCCGCCTTCTCGCCCTTGGATCTGCCGTTGCCGCGACGATGGCCATTGCCGGTTGCTCGATGATGGGCATGGGCGGCGGCGGTGCCAGTTCGCCCGCCAGCCTGTCGGCGGGTCTGACTGCCAGCATGGACCAGCCGGGCGCACGGCTCGACAAGGCCCAGGCGATTGCGCTGATCAATTCTTATCGTGCGACGGTCGGTGCTCCAGCACTGACGGCCGACCCGGCCCTTGATGGCACGGCGCAGGCGCTCGCCAACCAGTACGCCCAGACCAATACGGCGCCGCCGACACCGCAGGGCATGTCGGTAATGAAGCTCAGCGCGGGCTATTCGACCTTTGCCAATACCTTTTCGGGCTGGCGCAATAGCCCAGCCGACGCGGCAGGGCTCGCAGCGCGTGGCAGCAAGGCCGGCATCGGTGTCGCCTATAACGCGACCTCAAGCTATGGCGTGCACTGGGTTCTGTTGATTGGCAACTGACCCGATCGAGATCGACGCCAGGGGGCTCAAATGCCCCCTGCCCGTCCTGAAGCTTGAAAAGCGACTTGAGGATCTGGAGAGTGGTGCAGCGCTGATCGTGCTCGCGACCGACCCGATGGCGGAGATCGATATTCCGCTTTATTGCCGTCAGCGCGGCCATTCCTGCGTGTTGAGCAGGGCCGGCGAGATCCTGCGGTTTGATATTCTCAAAACTTAGCGCGAAGCCGGACGCGGTCGGGGATAGGGCACGCCGGGGCTTCCGGCGAGTTCGAGGCTCGGGCGCAGGGCGCCGTCGAGCGACGCTGCGGGTGCTGTCGTGTCCGAAACCAGCGCGGCGCTCGGGAAGGCCGGAACGTGGGCCGGACGGGGTCGCGGCAGGGCAATACCGGTGCGCATGCGGCCCAGATCCGTCGCGACGTGTTCGACGGCGGCGATCTGGTCGGTGAGATAGCTTGGCTGACCCTTCATGCCCATTGGGAAGGCAGCTTCCTGGGCTTTGACGTAGGTCGCAGCATCCTTACAGCAGATATTGGCGCGCATGTCGACGGGCGCTGCGCCGACGGCATTGCTGACATTCAGGATGGTCTGGCCGGTGGGCGTGGCGGAGCCCGAGAGGCCCTTGAGGAGCAGCTCGGCGGCACGCTCATTGCGATCGCGACCCGAGGAACCGCCAAGGACAACGGCGAGGAGACGGCGACCATTGCGATCGACATCGGCGACGAGATTGAGCCCGGAAGCGCAGACGAAGCCGGTCTTCATGCCGATGGCACCGGCGAAGGTCGTCAGCAGGTCATTCTGGGATTCGAGCTTGAGATTGCCGATACGCACGACGCTGGTGCGGAACATCGGCATATATTGCGGAAAGCTCTGCTCGATGTAGAGCGCGAGCACCGCCAGATCGCGGGCGCTGGTGACCTGGAGCGGGTCATGAAGGCCGTGCGGGTTTTCATAATGGGTCGCTGTAAGGCCCATGCGGCGGGCAACGTCGTTCATCTTGGCAACGAAGTTGGCTTCATTGCCACCGATGGTTTCGGCGATGGCGACCGCCATGTCGTTGGCCGACTTGACGACAAGAATATAGAGGGCGTCTTCGAGCGAGACCGATGTGCCGACCTTCAGGCCGGACCGGCTGGGGGCCATGGTCAGCGCATATTTCGATAGCGTCACGGGCGTATCAAGCGTCACCGTGCCATTGGCGATTTCCTCAAAGGCGACATAGGCAGTCATCAGCTTGGTGAGAGACGCCGGGTGCCAGGGTTGGCCAGCCTCCTGCGAATAAAGCACCTGCAGATTGTCGCGATCGACGAGCAGCATCGGGTTTGCCAAGGCGGGCACCAGGCTCAGCAAGCTCAGGGCGAGGGCAATGGCAAAACGGCGCAACAACAGCACGGGGAATCTCATGGCAATCTTCAGGAATTGGGTCGTCTTTATCAGCGACGCCTCTTGGCCTCAAGAAATGGGGCAAAGTTTGACGTCCATTTGAACTGGCT
>CAJYKO010000349.1 GCA_913775215.1 uncultured Devosia sp.
AGCACACGCTGTCCCGCAATCACCGGTCTAAAGAGGTAAGGCACTTGCGGCAGCGTTCCGGTTAGAAATCCGGAGGGTTCGCGCTTGTCTATGGCCCAGCGCGCCGCCACCATGGCCGTGGCATCAAGGTTTTGGTCTGGCGGCCAGGCCGAAACGAGGTCGAGTTCTCCTGTCTCATCAGGCGCCAGAACGACGATACCGCGACCAAGCGCAGTATGAAAATGGCTGGCCATCGTGTCCAGCACTTGGTCGCGACCGAAGGCGCCTGCCATCTTGCGGGCAAAGTCGAGCAGCGCCTGCGCCTGCCGCGCCTGCATGGCCGTGCGATCGACGCTGAGCCGCAACCGTGCCGCGAGTTGCCCGGATGCAAGCGCTACGGCGACAAAGATCGCAAGGGATAACAGCTCTTCCGGGCGCGCTACCGTCAGGCGGCCGGTCGGATCGATGAAGAAAACATTATAGGCGAGGAACGAGAGGAGCGAAGCGATCAGGGCGGAAAGTCGCCCGGCGATGACCGCCGATATCAGCACTGCAGCGAGATACAGCATCGACAGGTTTTGTAGCGCGACGAGCGCCGATACGCCCAACCCCAGAAGCGTCGTTGCACCCACGGCAAGGATAGGAACCCCGAGCGTCAAAGCCCATTCAGGCGGCGTGCGGCGTCGCGCGAGGGTCAGGCGCCCTTTCTCCTTGCGCGTCGCAACGACATGAACGCTGATCTCCCCGCCGCGCGCCAATAGTGCATCGGGCAGCGAACGCCGCCAGGGTGAGCCTTTGCTGCTGCGGCCGATGACGATCTGGGTGATATTTTCGCGCCGCGCCGTCCTGAGGATTGCCTCGACAAAATCCCGCGCGCTCTCGCGCCGTGTTTCAGCGCCTAGGCGTTCGGCCAAGCGAAGCGTGGCTTCCAGCGTGTCATTGGCCGCGCCGCTCGGCGGCAGACCATGCGGCCGCGAGAGCGACATGACGATCCATCGCGCATTGAGCCCCGAGGCTAAACGGCTCGCCTCGCGCACGACAGTGTCGGACATGCCATCGGGCCCGACGCACACCAGCAGGCGCTCGCCCGTCGCCCAAGGCCCTTCGATGGCGCTTTGCCGGAGAAAATCGACCATCTGGTCGTCCACCCGATCGGCGGCGCGACGCAGGCTCAATTCGCGCAGGGCCGTAAGCGTCGACGGCTTGAAAAAACCGTCGAGCGCCCGCCCCGCATTCTCGGGCAGATAGACCTTGCCGGCCTTGAGGCGTTCGATCAGTTCGGCCGGCGGCAGATCGACGAGGATAACCTCGTCGGCCCCTTTGAGCACGATGTCGGGCACGGTCTCTCGCACCGGAACACCAGCAATACGCCCGACCAACTCGGACAGGCTTTCCAGATGCTGGATATTGAGCGCGGTCCAGACATCGATCCCGGCCGCGATCAGTTCGGCAATGTCCTGATAGCGCTTGGGGTGGCGCGAGCCCTCCCCATTGGTATGGGCGAGCTCGTCGACGATCAGCAGTTGCGGATGGCGCTTGAGCGCTGCGTCAATATCGAATTCGCCATAAGCCACCTTTGCGTCCCGACGCTCGAGCGTTTCAAGACCGTCGAGAAGGGCGCTCGTTTCGGAGCGCCCGTGAGTTTCGACCAGTCCGACAACCACATCGACCCCGCGCTCCTTGAGCGCCTGCGCCCGTTCGAGCATGGCAAAGGTCTTGCCGACCCCGGGTGCCATGCCGAGAAAAATCGTCAGCTTGCCGCGCTTTTCACGCGCGGCAAGCTGCAAAAGAGCCTCCGGATCGGGCCGGTTATGCTCGGTGCCTTGGCCCATCTTACCTCGCCTCAGGCGCCATATCGTTGAGCGCCAGATTAAGGGCGAGAACGTTGACGCGGGGTTCGCCGAATATACCCAAAACCGGCGATTGCGTCATGCTGGCAATCAGGTCTTCCACTCTCCCCGGCTCCAACCCACGGGCATCGGCGACGCGAGCCACCTGCATCCGGGCGTTGGCTGGCGTGATATCCGGGTCAAGGCCGGAAGCCGAGGTCGTGACCGCGTCGGCGGGAACATTCCGTCCCCCCAGTTGCTGGGTCGCGTCAGCGACGCGGTCCACCAGCCTTTTGTCGGTCGGACCATAGTTGGACCCGCTCGATGCCGCGGCATTATAGGGGTCAGGAGCAGTCGCCGAAGGGCGGGGCCAGAAATAGCTGGGGCCGGTAAAATTCTGGCCGATCAGCGTTGACCCGATGACCGTGCCATCGCGCTCGATGCGGCTGCCATTGGCCTGATAGGGCAGGGCGGCCTGGCTCGCCCCGGTGATGGCGAGCGGATAGGCGATGCCGAGCAGCAGGATCATAAGCGCGGTCAGGACGAGAGCCGGGCGAATTTGGTTGAGCATGGCAAACTCCTAAATAATGCCGAGGCCGGTGACGATCATGTCAACGAGCTTGATGCCGATAAAGGGCGCAACGAGTCCGCCAAGGCCATAGATCAAGAGGTTCCGCGAGAGCAGCGCTGCCGCGCCGACCGGGCGATATTTGACGCCGCGCAGCGCCAGCGGGATCAGGGTCACGATGATCAGCGCATTGAAAATAACGGCCGAAAGAATGGCAGATTGCGGCGAAGCGAGACCCATGATGTTGAGTGCGGCAAGGCCGGGATAAGTCGCAATGAACAGTGCCGGTATGATCGCGAAATATTTCGCAACGTCATTGGCGATCGAGAAGGTCGTCAACGCCCCGCGTGTCATCAGGATCTGCTTACCAATCTCGACGATCTCGATCAGCTTTGTGGGGCTACTATCAAGATCGACCATATTGCCCGCTTCGCGCGCGGCCTGCGTGCCTGATTGCATGGCGACGCCAACGTCGGCCTGGGCCAGCGCGGGTGCGTCATTGGTGCCGTCGCCGCACATGGCGATCAGCCGCCCGCCGGTCTGTTCCTTGCTGATGAATTCGAGCTTCTGCTCGGGCGTCGCTTCGGCGAGGAAATCGTCGACGCCCGCTTCCGAGGCGATGGCCGCGGCGGTGACCGGGTTGTCGCCCGTCACCATGACGGTGCGGATGCCCATGGCACGCAGCGCCGCGAACCGCTCTTTGATGCCGGGCTTGACCACGTCCTTGA
>CAJYKO010000350.1 GCA_913775215.1 uncultured Devosia sp.
CGGCAGGCCTTCGTGAAACCCGACGGGCATGGCGAGAACCGGATGGCCCGACACGTTGAAGGCAATGGTCCGCATCGGCGTCCACACCGCTTCTCTTTCAAAGGGCGCCGCTTCGAGCGCCGTCGTCAGCGCGCCAACGGTGATGATGACATCATGCGCACAGAGCAGCCGGTCGACCGCCTGGGTAAATTCGCTGCCGATCCGCCGCGCTGCCGCCAGTTCCGCCTCGGTGATCGCAAAGCCGGCCGCAAGGCTCAGAAACGCCCGTCGACCATAGGCCTCGGGGTGGTTGCGCAGCTCGTCGGCGTGAAAATCAAAGCTTTCTTTGTGGAGGATGGCCGCCGCAGCGATTTCGATCGACGGATAATCCGGCAGCTCGACCTCGCTGACCACGGCACCAAGCTCGCTCAGTTTGGACACGGCCGCATCCATAGCCGCGAGCACGGCGGGCATGACCTGCGGATCATTGGCAAACCAGTTACGGGCATAGCCAATTTTGAGGCCGGTAACAGGCTGGCCGAGGAGAAGCATTGCCGCTGCGTCGCCATTCTTGCCGGCAATGACATCAAAGGTAAGTGCCGCTTCCGCCACTGTCCGGCTCATCGGCCCGACATGATCCATGCTCGGCGACATGGTCAGCGCTCCATCCTTGGGCACCGAGCCCAGTGTGGGCTTGAGCCCCACGACGCCGCAATAAAAGGCCGGCCCACGCACCGAGCCGCCCGTATCCGTGCCAATCGTTGTGCGGAGGAGCCCACTTGCAACCGCCACCGCACAACCGGAGGACGAACCACCGGTAATATGCTCAAGACTCCAGGGATTTTTCGCTGGCGGAAACAAGCCGCGCTTATCGGGCCCAACCGTGCCCCACTCATAGGTCGCAAGCTTGCCGATAACGACTGCCCCGGCCTCACGCAAACGCCGCACCACTTCGGCATCAGCGTCCGCGACAGCATCGCGCCGTCCCGGCGCATTCGCAGTTGTTGCAAGGCCAGCAACGTCGATCATGTCTTTGATGCCAACAGGAATGCCATGGAGAGCCCCGCGATCCTGCCCTCCGGCAAGTTCTGCGTCTGCCTTTTTCGCGTCGAGGAGCGCTTGCTCTGCGGCCACTGTGTAGAAGGCCATATAGGAGGCGTCCCGGTCGGCAATGCGCTGCAAAGTCGCTTCTACCAATGCAACCGACGTCAGTCGACCGTCGCGCAGACGAGCGCCAAGCTCGAGGATATCGAGATCCAACAGGGCGTCCGAAGGGGCTGGCGGCACGGTCCCCGCCAAGCCATCACTCATCCAGGCGGCAAGCCCAAAAAGACTCTTGGCCTCACCCTCGCTCAGACGGAGCCCGGCTGCCGCAGCACGATCGCGGAAATAGGCGGTCCGGTCGGACCGATCGTCACTGCACATTTCAGGCGATCCGTGCACCGGTCGAATGATCAAAGAGATGGCAGGCCGCGGCGGGAATGGCAACGCGCGCAATATCGCCGATCTCGGCCCGATAATCCTTGCCAACCTTGATCGACACCAGTTCGCCCGCAACGCGCATCGAGAGCATGGTTGCTTCACCCAAAAGCTCGACCGTGTAGATCGGCGCCTCGATCTGCCCATTGCTGTCCGCCAGCGTCGCATCCTCTGCACGGAAGCCAAGCGTTACCGGGCCCTTGGCTGCGGAGGTCAGCCCCTCGATACGAATGCCCGAGGCGGTAAAGACGCCGCCTTCGATCGAGCCCTCAATCAAGTTCATTGCCGGCGAACCGATAAAACTCGCAACAAAGGTATTCGCCGGCCGATCGTAAATCTCCATTGGCGTGCCGACCTGTTGGACGAGACCCTTGTTCATGACCACAACCCGGTCTGCCAGCGTCATGGCTTCGATCTGGTCATGCGTCACATAGATCGTCGTGCGCTTGAGCGTATGATGGAGGTTCTTGATCTGGGCGCGTGTCGAGACACGCAGCTTCGCGTCAAGGTTCGACAACGGCTCGTCCATCAAAAAGGCATTGGGCTCGCGCACGATGGCACGCGCCAAGGCGACACGCTGGCGCTGACCACCAGAAAGCGCTGCCGGACGGCGTTGCAAAAAGTCGTCGAGCTCCACCATCTTGCTCGCTGCCATGACGCGCTCATGGTGCTGGTCCTGCGGCACCTTCCGCACTTTGAGCGGGAAGCGGATGTTCTCATAAACCGTCATATTGGGATAAAGGCCATAGCTCTGGAACACCATGGAAATATCCCGGTCCTTGGGCTCGAGCTTGTTGACCAACCGGTCCCCGATCCAGATCTCACCCTCGGTAATATCTTCGAGCCCTGCGATCATGCGCATGGTCGTCGTCTTGCCGCAGCCCGAGGGGCCGAGCAGCACGAGGAATTCCTGGTCGGCGATATCGAGGTTGAAATTATCGACGCCGACAAAATTGTTCCAGCGCTTGGAGACGTTCTTGAGACGGATCTGGGCCATAAGGATCAGCCTTTCACTGCGCCGGCGGTCAGGCCGCTGACGATCTGGCGTTGGAAGAAGAGCACAAGAATAAAGAGCGGCACGGTCGCCGAAACGACGGCGGCCACGGCGAACATGACATTGCCCTGTTCCTGCACCGAACCGAGGAAGCTCGAGATTTTCGGCACCATGGTCTGGTTATCGGCGCTGAGCAGCATCGAGGTGACCGCAAAGTCATTATAGGCAAGAAGAAAGCTGAAGAGCCCCGTCGTCACCACGCCCGGCCACATCACCGGAATGATCACGCGGCGGAAAGCCTCGAAACGCGAGCAGCCATCGACCATGGCGCTTTCATCAAGATCCTTTGGGATCGAAAGAAAAAACGAATGCAGCATCCAGAGCGTGAAGGGCTGGTTGATCGCGACGAGCACGATGATCGAGGTCGGCAGCACACCCCAGATATTGAGCTGGAAGAAGGGCAGCAGATAACCTGAAACCAGCGTGATATGCGGCATAGCGCGGAACACGAGCGCCAGGATCAGGATCCAGAAGGCATAGCGCTGGCCCGAACGCGCCAAGGCATAGCCGCCGAGCGTTCCGAGGGTGAGCGAGATGACCGTGACAGAGACGGTGACGATCGCCGTATTGCCCACCGCGCGCCAGAATTCGCGGGTTACCCATGCGCCATAATAGCCCGAGCCGGTAAAGGCGCTGCCATCGTTCTGACGCTGGGTGTAAACGCCGAAAATCGCGTTCCACCAGCTCTCTCGGGAGAAGAAGTCCGGCTCGACCTTGAACGATCCCCAGACCGTCCAGAAGA
>CAJYKO010000351.1 GCA_913775215.1 uncultured Devosia sp.
AGCCTTCGATAATCGCGGCGAGAAACACAAGCACGAGCGCGCGCGTTCCCGTCCCCGCATGAACATGCGTGGCATTCGTCATGATATTCTCCTCCCAAAGGCCGCCTCAGCGGCAATCATGCTTTCATTCGGCCTGCGTCTGACGCTGCCTCAGCGATATCTCCCGCAGTCCTCCCGAGCCCGTCCTCTGCGAGTAAGGGCTCCCTCTCTTCAAAGCCGTCGCTCGAAGGCGAGGGCTTAAATTGTAACCGTGCTCTCCGCCCGTTCGGATGGCGTCACGCGCCCTTCCAGATGCGCGACAATAATTGGCGCAGCACTTCGCGTTCTCTTGGCGTCAGCGCACTGAATGTACGTTCCTCCTGCGCCATGACACGCGCGCGCCATTCGGCGACGGCCTCAGCACCTGTTTCACTCAAGTGCAGATGCTGAATGCGCTGGTCCTCATCATCGGCGAGACGTTCGATCCATCCCTGGGTGTCGAAATGCGCAAGGATTGGTGCGAGATTGGCCCGCTGCAGCCGCGCCTGCCGACCGATCTCAGCGGCGGTGATACCTGGGGTCTCATCGATCAGGCACAGCACCGTGAAAGGAATGGGCTTGATCTCGTCGCCCAGCGCCTCGGCAAAACCCGCCAGATCGAGGATCGAGGCCCGACGCAGATGGTAACCGAGAAGGTCGTCCATAACAGGCGCTCTCACCGCTTCAATGTCCCGCACCTTCGCTTTCACGCTTCGCCCTTTTTAAAATTCGTAAAAATTGCCTCTTGTCAGTTTCATATCGCTATGGGATATAGCAGTCAATCGCTATTTCACATAGCAATGTTTAAGGTCGGGAGCCTTGAACGCTCCAGGGAGGAGACACCATGACATCGACATCGAATCTGTTTCGACGCATGAATCCGATCAGCGGCGAGGTAGCTAGCGAAGCGCCGGCGCAAACGCCTGATGAGGCCCGCGCTGTAGTAGATGCGGCCGCGCGCGCTATGCCGGCCTGGGCCGCCCAGGGGCCGAATGCGCGCCGCGCTGCGCTTTTGAAAGCTGCCGATGCCGTGAGTGCAAAGGGCGACGCCTTTGTGGCGGCGATGATGGCTGAGATCGGTGCGACCGAGGCCTGGGCGCGCTTCAACGTCATGCTTGCCGCATCGATGCTGCGCGAGGCCGCCTCCCTCACCACCCAAGTTGCCGGCGAAGTTATACCCTCCGACAAGCCGGGCTGCCTTGCCATGGCTATCCGTGAACCAGCGGGCGTCGTGCTCGGCATCGCACCTTGGAATGCGCCGGTCATCCTTGGTGTGCGTGCGCTGGCTACTCCGCTCGCTTGCGGCAATGCCGTGGTGTTCAAGGCAAGTGAACTGTGCCCGAAAACCCATGGCCTGATCGTCGAGGCCCTGGCGGAGGCCGGATTGCCGGACGGGCTTGTTCAGCTTGTTACCAATGCGCCGCAGGATGCCGCGGAGGTGGTTGGAGCGCTTATCGATCATCCGGCTATCCGACGTGTGAATTTCACCGGCTCTACCGCAGTCGGACGCATTGTCGCGATGCGCGCGGCACAAAATCTCAAGCCCTGTGTTCTGGAACTCGGCGGCAAGGCGCCTCTTGTGGTGCTGGACGATGCGGATCTCGACGAGACCGTGAAAGCAGCAGCCTTTGGATCTTTCTTCAATCAGGGCCAGATCTGCATGTCGACGGAACGGATTATCGTCGTCGATGCGGTGGCTGACGCCTTCCTTGAAAAATTTGCCGCCAAGGTGCGGACGCTCACCGCTGGCGATCCGCGCCGGGGTGCGGCACCGCTGGGCGCGGTTGTGGATATCAAAACCGTCGAGAAGCTAAAGGGGCTGATCGACGACGCCGTTGCCAAGGGCGCAAAGGTGATTGCGGCGGGCGAGTCGGACGGCGTACTCGTTCCCGCCCATATCGTTGCGGATGTGACAGCGCAAATGCGCCTCTATTCCGAGGAGAGCTTCGGGCCTGTCGTCGCGGTCATCCGGGCGAAGGACGAGGCGGACGCCATCCGCATTGCCAATGACAGCGAATACGGCCTGTCGGCTGCCGTCTTTACCGGAGATGCGGCCCGCGGCCTGAAGGTCGCCCGACAGATTCGCTCTGGGATTTGCCATGTCAACGGCCCGACAGTGCATGATGAAGCGCAGATGCCCTTCGGCGGCGTCGGGGCTTCGGGCTACGGACGCTTTGGCGGCAAGGCAGGCATTGCGGAATTTACCGAGCTTCGCTGGATCACGGTCGAGACCGAAGCCGGACGCTTCCCGATCTGATTTCATGTCGAGCCTTTCTCGCCACTAAATCATTCAAAAGGAACCAATTTTATGACCGACAATAGCAGCAAGACGGACGTCGTCGCCGTCGAGATAGGGGACGGCATTGCCTGGGTCCGTTTCAACCGCCCGGAAAAGCGCAATGCGATGAGCCCCGAGCTGAACCGCCGGATGATGGAGGTGCTGGACGAGCTGGAATTCCGCGAGGATGTCGGTGTTCTTGTTCTCAGCGGCGAAGGCACAGCCTGGACGGCTGGCATGGATCTCAAGGAATATTTCCGCGAAACCGAGGCCAAGGGTCTTGCTGGCGTGCGCCAGAGCCAGCGCGAGAGCTATGGCTGGTGGCGTCGTCTACGCTGGTACCAGAAGCCGACCATTGCCATGGTCAATGGCTGGTGCTTCGGTGGCGGTTACGGTCCGCTCTTCGCCTGCGATCTGGCCTTTGCGGCGGATGAGGCCAAGTTTGGCCTTTCCGAGATCAACTGGGGCATTTTGCCGGGCGGTGGCGCAACCAAGGTAGCGGTAGAGCTGATGCCCTTCCGCCAGGCCATGTATCACGCCATGCTGGGTGAGCCTATCGACGGTCAGAAGGCCGCTTCCTGGGGCCTCGTCAATGAAAGCCTGCCGCTTGCCTCTCTGAAGGACCGGGTGACCGAGGTTGCCAAGGTGTTGCTGGCCAAGAACCCGGTCGCGCTTAAGGCCACCAAGGATGCGGTGCGCCGCGTCGGCGTCATGACCTATGACGACGCTGAGGATTATCTCGTGCGCGCCCAGGAGGCCGCCAACTCCTACGATAATGAAGGTCGCAAGGAAGGCATCCGCCAGTTTATCGACGAGAAGACCTACAAGCCGGGCCTCGGCTCTTACGACAAGAGCAAAACCCACAGCTGATAGCGGTTTTACTGGGAGGAGGACCAACATCATGCACAACTGGCTAGCCCCCGATCCGGTGGGCCTGCATGCGCAGGCGCGCCCGGACAAACTCGCCCTTGTCGATCTGGCGTCAGGACGGCGCTGGACCTACAGGGGCCTCGACCAGGCGATCGAGCAGGCAAGGACAGCACTCGAAGCACTTGGCCTTAAGACAGGCGACAGAGTGGCGACAATTGCCCGCAATTCCGCCGACCTTGTGATCGCGCAGCAGGCCTGTCTGCGATCTGGCCTTATCTTCACGCCGCTGAACTGGCGGCTTGCCGCTCCCGAAATCAATGCGATCCTTGCCGACTGCACCCCAACGCTCATCCTCGTTGATGGATCGTCCGCCGCTTTTACGGTGCCAGACGGCGCAAGACTGCTCGATATCGCCGCCTTTACCGCACGTTATGAAACTGCGACGCCAGGCGAGCGCGGTTCTTCGCGTGATGCCGACCAGCCTTGCGTCCTGCTTTACACCTCCGGCACGTCCGGGCTGCCGAAGGGCGTCATTCTCACGCCTCAGACACTATTCTTCACTGGCG
>CAJYKO010000352.1 GCA_913775215.1 uncultured Devosia sp.
TCCGATCTTGAAATTCTCCTCCCATCCATGCTGGACGCAGTCGCCAGGGGCCGCATTTCGCTCGAGAGAGCAATGGCGCTTTTGAGTGCCAATGCGGCGGCGCGTTTTGGCCTGACGAACAAGGGACGCATCGCCGTCGGAGCGGATGCCGATCTGATCCTCGTTGACCCCTATGGCGTAACGGAAATCACCAAGGAGAGCCTCCACACCTTCGCGCGCGATGTCGCTCATCTCTATTACGGCGCGAAATTTTCGGGTCGCGTGACGCGTACAATGGTGGGCGGCAAGACCATTTTTGATGGCGACGTCGTTGGACAAGCGGGAGACGGCCACGTCGTCGCTCCAGACCGGACGATCCGACCCGACACCAGATTGAGGGCCTGACCCATGAGTGACGCATTCGCCTCTTCGTCTACGGCACGGACCAACGAGCCGCCTCTTCTCGAGGTTGAAGACCTGCAGACTTCTTTCATCGTCGGCGAGGGACAGGATGTTCGCGCCGTCGACGGCGTTAGCTTCGTCGTCAAAGGTGGCGAAACACTGGCCATCGTCGGCGAGTCCGGCTCGGGCAAATCCGTGACCAGCCTTTCCATCATGCGGCTTCTGCCCAAAAAGATCGGCCGTATCTCGCGCGGCACCATTCGCCTCCGCGGCAAGGATCTGGTGAGCCTGCCTGAGGGAGAGATGCGCGCCATTCGCGGCAACGACATCGGCATGATCTTTCAGGAGCCGATGACGAGCCTCAATCCGGTCCACACCATCGGCACCCAAATCGCCGAAGTGGTGATGCAACATTCCAAGCTGGGCAAGAAAGCAGCGCACCAGCGCGCTATCGAAATGCTCGAACTTGTGGGCATTCCCGAGCCGGTGCGCCGCGCCAGCCAGTATCCGCATGAAATGTCGGGCGGTATGCGGCAGCGTGCCATGATCGCCATGGCGCTTTCCTGCGAGCCGAGCGTGCTGATCGCCGACGAGCCGACGACGGCACTCGACGTGACCATTCAGGCGCAGATCCTCGACCTGATGCGCAATCTCCAGGCCAAGATGGGCATGGCGATCGTCTTCATCACCCACGATCTCGGCGTCGTCGCCGAAATGGCCGATCGGGTGGTGGTGATGTATGCCGGCCAGGTTGTCGAGACCGGTACGGTCGCCGAAATCTTCACCAAGCCCCTGATGCCCTACACATCGGGCCTGATGCAGTCTATTCCGCGCATGGGTGAATATGAAGAGAAGACCAGGCTCCAGACCATTCCTGGCTATGTGCCGCTGCTCACCAAATTGCCCGGCGGCTGCCGCTTTCGCACCCGCTGCGCCTTTGCCGAAGAGCGCTGCGCGGCGGCAGAACCACCGCTCGAAGTACTCGATAGCGGCCGATCCGTGCGCTGCGTGCGTTGGCGCGAACTCGATCTCAAGACCAAGGCCACGGCATGACCGAGACATCCATTCCTTCCCGCCCGGCACCAAGCGATGCTCTGCTCGACGTTCGGCATCTCAAGAAATATTTTCCGATCCGCGGCGGCGTGCTGAGCCGCGTCGTCACTAATGTGAAAGCGGTCGACGACGTATCCTTTTCGATCCGCCGCGGCGAAGTCGTGGGTCTGGTTGGGGAGTCGGGATCAGGCAAGACAACTGTTGGCCGAACCATCCTACGCCTCGGTGAGCCGACCTCGGGCACTATCGACTTCGATGGCGCCGATATCAGCAAGCTCTCCAAGCCCGCCATGCGGCGCTATCGCAAGCGGATGCAGATTGTCTTTCAGGATCCCTATGCCAGTCTCAATCCGCGCGAAAAAATCCGCACCGTTCTGGGGCATGCGCTGGCCGTCCACAATATCGGCACCTCGGCCGATCGCGAAGACCGCATCGTCGCCATGCTCGAACAGGTCGGTTTGAGCGGGGATTATCTCGATCGCTTCCCGCACGAATTTTCGGGCGGTCAGCGCCAGCGCATCGGGATTGCCCGTGCGCTCGCTGTCGAGCCCGATTTCATCGTGGCCGACGAGCCAGTATCGGCTCTCGACGTGTCGATCCAGGCACAGGTTGTGAACCTCCTTGAAGACCTCAAGGACAAGTTCAGTCTGACCATGCTGTTCATTGCCCACGACCTGGCGGTCGTCGAGCATATCAGTGACAGGGTCATCGTCATGTATCTCGGGCGGATCATGGAAATAGCGCCGACGCGCACGCTCTATCGCAATCCCAACCATCCCTACACCAAGGCTCTGCTCTCCGCCGTGCCAAATCCTGACATCACGGCGCGCAAGGATCGGATCATTCTCAAGGGCGACATTCCGAGCCCAATCAACCCGCCCTCCGGTTGCGTCTTCCGCACTCGCTGTCCCATGGCCATCGCCGATTGCGCCAAGATCGTGCCGGTGCCGGTCGAAGTATCGCCGGGCCATTTCAGCGCCTGCATTCGCACCGCCCCACAGCCCTCTTATGGCCAACTCGCGGCCCAGGACATGCCATGACCGATCTCGATGTAAAATTCGACCGCTACTACACCTATGACGAGATGACCGAACGCCTGCGCCGGCTGGTCGCTGCCTATCCGGACCTCGCAACCATGACATCGCTCGCCAAAAGCTTTCAGGGTCGCGACGTCTGGCTGATCGAGATTACCAATCCCAAGACCGGCCCGGCAGCTGAAAAGCCCGGATACTATATCGATGGCCAGATCCATGCCGAGGAGCACGCAACCTCGGCAGCTGCGCTTTATGCCGTCTATCACCTGCTCACAAAGTACGGCACCGACGAAGAAGCGACCCGCCTTCTCGATACGCAGGTCTTTTATATCCTGCCACGCATCAATCCCGATGGCGCAGAGCTTTCGCTGGTGCCGCCCTACTATAACTGGTGCGGCAATGGCCGCTTCATGCCGGGCGCCGACCGGCTTGAGGGTCTGATCCCCGAGGATATCGATGGCGACGGGTATCTGGTCTGGATGCGCGTGCCTGACCCCAAGGGCGAGTGGAAAAAGAGCGCCAGCAATCCCGACATCATGGTGCAGCGCACACCGGGGGACGAAGGCGGCGACTACTATCGCATGTATCCCGAAGGTACCGTCCGCAACTATGACGGGGTGAACGTCCCGGTCGAAAAGCCGTTCGACGGCAATATGAACCGCAACTTCCCGACGCACTGGTCGCCGCAGGAATATGGCGCCGGCATCCATCCTTTGTCCGAGCCGGAAGCCTTCGGCATGGCCAAGTTCATCCTCGACCATCCCAATATTTGCGGCATGTGCGCCTATCACACGCACGGCGGCATCATTCTCAGGCCGTCCATGACCAAGCCCGATAGTGCCATGAGCGCGCGGGACATCAATCTCTATAAAGAAATCGGCAAGGTCGGCACAGCCTTGACCGGCTACCCGACCGTCTCGATCTACGAGGAATTCACGCCGGACAAGTCTGTCGTCCGTCGCGGCGGCCTCATGGATTGGACCTATGAGGAGATGGGTATCATCTCTTTTGGCACCGAGCTTTGGGATCTCGAGCGCACGGCCGGCGTGCCCAAGGAAGGCTATTACAACCTCTACCCGCGCAATGAAGAGGTCCAGCAAAAGGTCTACGATTACGTCAAGGCCAACATGGCCGAAAAAGGTTGGCGCGACTGGAAGCCGTTCGATCATCCGCAGCTCGGCAAGATCGAGATTGGCGGCATGGTCAATATCTGGAGCTACCGCAATCCGCCGGGCAATTTGCTGGAGGAAATGGTCCGCCAGAACGTCCTCTTCAATCTCAAGCATGCGGCCGCCGCGCCGCAGGTCAAGGTCGAGGATGTGAGCATCACCGCGGTCGGCAGCGATCTCTACAAGGTCCGAGCCGTCATCAGCAATTTCGGCTATCTGCCGACCAACCTCTCGGACGTTGCCATCGCCAATAAGGTGGCAAAACCCGTCACTGCCTCAATCAGCATCGATGGCGGTGAGCTGGTGATGAATCCGGAAACCGCCGATCTCGGCAATCTCGCGGGCCGCAACGAACGCCTCTATCCCTGGTCGCCGTGGGGCCAGCAATGGACCGCAAACGGCCGTCCCGTCGAATGGCTGGTTCGCGCCAAGCCCGGCTCGTCGGTGACCGTAACAAGCCGCTCCGAAAAGGGCGGCACGCATCGGGTCACCACGACGATCAACTGAGTTCCTGTCCCAACTGGCTCCGGTCTCTTTTCGAGGCCGGAGTATTTTTTAGCGGACAGCTATTTCCTGAACCAGATCCCAGGCCTTGATACGCTGGTCGTTGAGACCGCTGGCGTCCTGAACCGCCAGATGCACGAAGGCCGGTGCAAGTTCGATCGGGTCCTTCCAGATCTTCCGCATTTCCGGGGAATAGGTCGTTTCGCTCATTGGCGTGTGCATGGCATGGCCCGGCGTCACGATATTGACCGAGACGTTATAGGGCGCAAACTCTTTTGCGAGTGCGCGCGACAGCCCCTCGATGCCGAACTTAGATGCGCAATAGGTGCTCTCATCGACATCGCCGACAATGCCGGCATTGCTGGAAACGTTGATGATAGCGCCGGCTTTCCGGGCCTTCATCCCTGGGGCGACCGCCTTGACGCAGAGGAAAGCACCCTTGAGATTGACGCCCATAAGGCGGTCCCAATCGGCGATGGTGACGGCCTCGACCGGCTTGAAGAAAATAATGCCGGCATTGTTGACCAGAACGTCGATCCGGCCCGCCTCGGCTTCGATGGCTTTGAGCGCCGGCTCGATGCTTTCGGCGTCGGTAAGATCGAGCTTTCGCGGTCGAATATCACCGGGCAATTGGGCAAGACTCTGGAGCTCATCCTCCAAGACGTCGAGCGCATAGACCGTCGCGCCTTCGGCACCATAAAGCTGGGCGATGGCGCGGCCAAGGCCGCGGGCTGCCCCGGTAACGATGGCAATCTTGCCGTCCAGTTTGCCGCTCATGTCGCGATCCTTCCGCCGTCGATGACAAGCCCAATTCCGGTGACGAAAGAAGACTGTCTTGAAGCGAGGAACAGCACCGCCTCGCCGATTTCGTCGCCCGTGCCCATGCGGCCAAGCGGCGTGATCGACCGCCATTTTTGTTCCAGCGCATCTGGGTCAGTGGCCTTCTCCAGATTTCTCCGGTTCATTCCGGTATCGATGACGCCCGGATTGATGGCGTTGCAGCGAATGTTGCGTGTTGCATATTCGATGGCAATGACACGGGTCATCGACATGATGCCACCCTTGGATGCTGCATAGCTGAGATTGCCGCCGACATTGGCAAAGGCGCTCACCGAGGAATTGTTGACGATGGTGCCACCGCCGTTGCGCAACAGCGCCGGGATAGCGTGTTTGCAACCAAAAAAGGTGCCCTTGAGATTGATGTCGATGACGCGGTCGAACAGAACTTCGGTGACGTCCTCGGAGGGCGTGACCGGTTGCTCAATGCCTGCATTATTGAAAATGGTATCGAGCTTGCCGTGGTCTTTTTCCGCTCGCGCAATAAGCCCGGCGACCTGATCCTCTTGGGACACGTCTGTGTGCTGGAAGACAATAGATAGTCCGGCCGCTTTCGCCTCATCGGCCAAGCGCGCGCCCTCAGCGTCATCAACGTCGCCGACGACGACTTTCGCGCCTTCGCGGGCAAAGAGCTTCGCTGTCGACCGTCCCATCCCGCTCGCGCCGCCGGTGATCACGGCAACCATGCCTTCTAGTCTCACATCTACCCCCAAATTTCGGTTGCCAAAGTCTACAGTATTGTATGCTTGTAATACAAACTCAAAGTCGGTGATTTGGGCAAACGGACCACGTCATGAAACATTCGATTACCCTGTCGAGCCCGCTAGACATCTACGCCCCTGCCAGTTATGAACATGTGGCTCAGGCAGGCGATTTTGCTCATATCGCCGGACAGGTGTCGCGTGATGTCGCCGGTAACCTAGTTGGGCCAGGCAACGCTGCCGAACAGGCGGCGCAGGTTTATCGCAACATCGACGCTATCCTCCGCCACATCGGTGCGGAGCGCGGCCAGGTGGTTAAAATCACCACCTATCTCGTGGACCCTGCCGATTCCGCCGCAGTTGCGGCGGAGCGGAGGGCGTTCTTTGGCGAGCACCGCCCGCCCCATACCGGTCTGATCGTCGCGGCGCTCGGCGGACCTGAGGTCAAGCTCGAGGTTGAGCTTATCGTCTATACCCCGCGCCGGGCTTCAACCTAGCGCGAGGGCTTCTGCGACGCGGCGCGCACCATAATCGCGCTCGGCGGCCGCACGAGTGATCTTTTCTTCGCGCAGGTCGGCGGCCAAGGCGGCAAGCGGACGCTCGCTGGGATCGCCAAAGCCACCGCCGCCCAGCGTTTCGACGCGGATCACTTCTCCCGCCGCGAGCACCAGTCCGGACGCCTTGGAATGCAGGTTTTCTTCCTGAGCCGTGCCGGGATTACGCCGGATGCGCGTCACATTTGAGGCCTTGCCACCGGCGACGCCGGGCGCGGGGATGATGTGGGCATCCGAGCGAGCCGAGAAGGTTGTATTGTCCTCACGAATGCGGATCTGCCGGGCCATACCCATGCCGCCGCGATGCCGCCCTGCCCCGCCGGAATCCGGCACAAGGCAATATTCGTCGAGCAGTAGCGGATATTCGAGTTCAAGCGCTTCTGCGGGCAGATTGGTGGAATTGACCGTGTGCACATGGACCGCATCCATGCCGTCGCGATCGGCAAAGGCGCCAGCGCCACCGCCCATGCTTTCAGGATAGACATAGGTCGCCTGGCGGCCTTCGTGCCAGCCAGAGATGGAAACGGCCGAGGTCGAGTCATTGCACGAGGCCATGACCTTGTCTTCCGGCATGGCTTGGTAGAGCGCCCCGAACACGGCGCCGCAAAGACGGTTCGACGTAACGGCGCGTCCGGCAACGGCCGCGGGCGCCTTCGGGTTGACGATCGTGCCCGGAGGCGCGGAGATGCCGATGGGGTCGATAATTCCCTGATTGGGCATCAGGCCGGGATCGAGCACGGCTTTGACGCAATAGTAGATCGAGGCTTTGAGGGCGCTGTCTGGCAGGTTGATCGCGCCGCGCGCCTGCGGACCAGAGCCGGCGAAATCGAAAGAGAGCTTGTCCCCCGCAATGGTCGCCGTGCAGACGATCGGGACCGGTTCGCCCGGAAAGCCGTCATCGTCCATGGCGCGCTCGAAACGATAGACACCATCGGGCAAAGCTGCCACGCGATTGCGCAGGCGGCGGCGGGTATAGGTCAGGATATCTTCGATGGCTTGAGACACTGCCGGCCAGCCCATGCGATCGACCAATTGCCCCAGCATGGCGCCGCCGCGCACATTGGTGCCGATCTGGGTACGCAGGTCGAGCAGCCGCTCTTCTGGGTCGCGGGTGTTGTGGGCGATCAGTTCGAGCAGGTCTTCGTCGATCTCCCCGCCCCGCGCGATGCGGATGATGGGCAGGCGAATGCCCTCCTCGAAAATCGAGCGGGATGTGCCTGAGGTCGAACCCGGCGTCTTGCCGCCGACATCGGCATGATGCGCAATATTGCCGGCAAAGAACCGGACTTCGCCGTCATGGTGCACCGGCGTGATGATCGAGATATCCGGCAGATGACTTCCACCAGCGAGATAGGGATCATTGGCGATAAAGGCGTCGCCCGGCTTCATGGCCGACAGGGGATAGCGCGCCAGCATCGCCTCGACGGCACCGATCATTGCGCCGAGATGGATGGGAATGTGGTCGGCCTGGGTGACAAGCCGTCCCTGCGCATCAAAGATCGCGGTCGAACAATCGCGACGCTCCTTGATGTTGGATGAGAAGGACGAGCGGATCAGGATCGATCCCATATCCTCGGCAATGGCAAGCAGCCGGTTGGAGAACACTTCCATCTGGATGGCATCGGCAATGCGGTCGGTATCCTGGCTCACAGGTTGGTCTCCACAATCAGGTTGCCCCAGCGGTCAGCAACTACGGACTGCCCCGGCAAGATCAGGCTCGTCGCGCTCATTTCGTTGATGATGGCCGGGCCGGAAATCGACACGTGGGAAGGCAGGTCCCCACGACGATAGATCGGCGTGTCAAGCCAGCCGTGGTTGGCATCATAATAGACGGGGCGCGAGCCGGTCCGAGCGGCCTCAAGACTGTTTCCGCCTTGCACTTCAGCCTGCGGCGCCTTTTCGACGGCGCCAATTGCCTGCACGCGGGCCGAGACGAACTGGATCGCCCGGTGCCGGATGTCATAGCCATATTCCTTGACATGGGCCGCGTGGAACCGCTCTTCGAGTTCTTCGATATCGCCGGCGCCAAGGCCGCTGCAATCGACCTTGACCTCAAAATTCTGGCCGCGATAGCGCGCATCGAGAACACGATTGAAGCGCCGGTCGCCGGTAGCGACGCCTTCATCGTCGAGCCAGGCAGCGCCCTCGGCTTCCATGGCATCGAAAAGGCCGAGAACGTGAGCCCAGTGTTCTGCGGTGCAATCGGAAAAGAAGCTGCGAACATAGTCCGAGCTGAGATCGGTCAGCAGCATGCCACGGGCACAGAGCGTACCCGGCTCACGGGGAATGAGAATGCGGGGCAGGCCGCATTCGACAGCCACTTCTGCAGCGTGGAGCGGGCCGGCGCCGCCGAAAGCGCAGAGGGCAAAGTCGCCCATGTCGTAGCCTTTTTCGACCGACACCGACCGGATGGCGCGGCTCATATTGGCATTGGCGATCTGGATGATGCCGTGAGCGGCCGCTTCAAGCGAAATCCCCAGCGGCTCGGCAATCGCCTCGCGGATGACTCGGCGCGCCGCTTCGAGATCGATCTGCATGCGACCGCCCAAGAGGGTCGTCGCATCAAGCCGCCCGAGGCAGAGATTGGCATCGGTGATCGTCGGC
>CAJYKO010000353.1 GCA_913775215.1 uncultured Devosia sp.
TGGCAGGATAAGGCCCCCTCACCCGCCGCGGTGCGGCGCCCCATCCCCGAGAGGAAAAGGTGGGGGACTGCCTAGGCGCAAGTGCTATTGGACGGAGAGATAATGCTCAAACTGGCCGCGAAATTTCTGGCGCTTGGCTTGCTCGCATTTCCGCTCGCCGCCTGTTTCGATGGCACGATCGAGGTGGCGGTGACGAGCGCGACGACGGCGCGGATCGAGGCGGTGCAGGTGATCAATGGCGACACCTATGGCGGGCTCAAAAAGGGCGCTGCCGAAACGGATTATTCGGCGCTCGATGAGTTTTGCACGGTCGGCGACATTACCGAGACTGAGGATGGCGGGGCAACCTGCACGGTTGTGAAGGAAGGCTCCTTTGCAAGCCTGCGCAACTTTAACGGCACAGGAAGCGATCTCCGGTTCGAACCCGCCGGCAATGGCCTCATAAAGGTCAGCATGGGCACGCAGGGCTTTCGCGATATGGCTGGCGCTGAAGTCGAGATGACGGTGGATGGCGAGACACAGAAAATGGCCGAGGCTTATCTAGCCGGCCACACCATGACCATCCGCATCGGTGGCGGCGAAATCACCGACACCAACCTTACCCTTGCCAAGGATAAAATGAGCGCCGAGGTGGTGTATCCGCTGCTTGACCTGGTGATGGGAAAAGCTGACTTGCCTGACGAATTCTATGCCGTGGTGCGCCTTCCATGACCGTTTCTCTCCCCATCGATTTTCTCTGGCTCGAGCATGGGCTGGGCCTGCCCGTTCCAAAAGTGCAGACCGAGCAATCGGCCGGGGCCGATCTTTGTGCGGCGGTTGCCGAAGATGCGCCACTGGTGCTAGCGCCGGGCAAAAGGGCGATCGTCCCCTGCGGCTTTGCCATGGCCCTCCCCCCAGGCTACGAAGCGCAGGTGCGGCCGCGCTCGGGCCTTGCGGCGAAGCATGGGGTGACCGTGCTTAATTCCCCCGGTACGATCGACGCCGATTATCGCGGCGAGGTCAAAGTCATCCTGATCAATCTCGGGGACGAAGCTTTCACCATTGCCCGCGGCGAGCGCATTGCACAGATGGTGATCGCGCCGGTGGTGCAGCCGGCTTTCCAGGTGGTGGTGGCTCTCGATGAAACGGCGCGTGGCGCGGCCGGGTTTGGCTCGACGGGACGCTGAACTTTTTATGTGAGACGGGGCCGACCTTGCCTTCTGAGACGACGCTTTCTGCCGATGAAACCCGCCGCTATGCGCGCCATCTCGTGCTCAAGGGTTTTGGGGGCGGGGCGCAGCAGGCGCTCAAGGCTGGAAGTGCGCTTGTCATCGGCGCGGGTGGATTGGGGAGCCCGGCAATTGCCTATCTTGCAGCAGCGGGGCTGGGGCGGCTTGGCATTGCCGATCCGGACACTGTGTCGATCTCGAACCTGCAGCGGCAGGTGGTGCATGGGGTTGGGGATATCGGCACCAACAAGGCCGAAAGCGCCAAGGCGTTTTCGGAGGGGATCAACCCCAATGTCGTGGTCGAGCCGCTGACCGATGGGATCACGGCGGAGAATGCCGAGGCGTTGATGACGCCTTATGACATCGTGCTCGATGGCTCGGATAATCTGGTGACGCGGCGGCTCGTGGCGGACACGGCCGAAAGGCTCAGAAAACCGCTGGTTTCTTGGGCGGTGTCGATGTTCTCGGGGCAAGTGACGGTGTTTGCGCCTCATCTCGGCGGGCCGCCGCATAGCGCGATCTTTGCCGAGGAGGCGGATGATGCGAGCCTGCCGTCCTGCGAACTCAATGGCATATTGGGGCCGGTGACGGGGGTGATCGGCACGCTGATGGCGATGGAGGCGATCAAGCTCGTGACCGGGGTCGGCAAGCCGCTGATCGGGCGGCTGCTCATTTATGATGGCCGCGAGGCGCGGTTTTCAGAGCTGGAGTACTAGAGCGGCGGCAGGCTGGCCTTGGCCGCTTGGGAAATGCGCTCGATCATGTCTTCGACGCGCTCTTCTCCGCGGCGTTCCCGCAGCACGTAAAGCCCCGCGATCATCTGGCGGACGGGATCGGCCTGCTCGATCTCATGGAGGCCACGAGCTGCAAATTCTTCGCGCATGACATGGGTGTGGACGAGGACGGCGTCGGTCGCGAGCGCATAGTCGACGCAGGCGGCCAGCGAATTGGAACGGAAGGCGAAGTGGGTGCGGTCGAACACGGTTTCGACCCGGGCGCGGCGCCGCGAGGGGTCGAAGAATCGGTTGTGCCGGCTCTCGGCGAGCGAGGAAATAATCGAGGGAAAGTCGCCGACTTCGACTGCGGTTCGCGCTTGGCCAAGGAGCGGGTGGCCGGCGCGGACGAAATAGGCGTTGTAGACGCGCGAAAGCGGCACAAAATCGGTGCCGACGGCGGGGCTGAGGCCATCGATCTCATGGGCGAGAAACATCGAGACGTCGCCCGAGAGCAATTGATCCATCAAGCGCAATTGATTGCCAAGGCTCACCTGTACCGGCGCCATGGGAAATTCGCGCTGATAGGCGACGACGAGATCGCGGAGGAACATCGTCCACCAGGAATAGCCGGTGCCAAGCGCAAGACCCCGATCGCTGCCGCGCTGCTGGCCGGCGATGGAGGTCAGCGTGTTGTCATAAAGGCGCTGCATGAGGCGGGCATTTTCGTACAGCGTTTCGCCATAGCGGGTGAGGCGCACGCCGCGCGAGGAGCGCTCGAAGAGTGGCGCGCCGATATTTTCCTCGAGCTTTTTCATGTTGAAGGTGAGGGTCGGCTGAGTGACGAGCAGGGTCGCGGCAGCCCCGCTCATGGAGCCGGCGTCGGCAACAGCCAGAAACTGGGTTAAAAGCTTGTCCATCGCCTTGCTCCGCCAGCCATAGATATTTTCTATAGTATGAGCGGTAATTTTGTAGTTTTCTAGCGGGACTTTTTGGGCCACTGTCGGGGCAACAACCAAGTCCGGTGGCGGAAAGCCTAATGGCCGGCATTGAGGGAGGACAGCACCAAAGCCGCAGCGCGGGCCATGCAGATACCGCAGTATGCTCCAAAATCTTCCATACAAGGATTGTTGCCGGTCCGCGACGCCGTGTGGTAAGGGGTAACTGGCTGGTTATTTGCAGGACAACGCGGACTTTAAACCACTGCGTGATCGCAGTTGACAAAGTCGGGCTTCTGTTCACTTTAGTAACTGGTTGGTGATTTAGCGACGGGGAGGTCGCTGAGCCTTATTCGCTTCGGGGGTTTCGAAGCACTTTCGTTCATGGGAGGAAAAACATGACATTTCGTATTGGACGCCGTCAGTTCCTGATGGGAACCTCGGCCCTCATGGCAGCCGGTGCTGCCGGCATCGGCCCTGTCTGGGCCCAGGCCGCAAATCTGCGCCTGATCTTCTGGGGCGGCCAGGCCCGTGCCGACCGCACCTATGGCGTGACCGATCTTTTCGAGGCCGATACCGGCAACAAGATCGACGGCGAATTCCTCGCCTGGAACGATTATTGGCCCAAGCTCGCGACGCAGACCGCCGGCGGCAATGCGCCCGACATCGTCCAGATGGACTATCGCTACATCGTCGAATACGCCAAGCGCAATGCGATCGCGCCACTCGACGAATTCGTGGGCGGCGCCCTTAAGCTCGACAATTTCGATGCCGACCAGCTCGAAGGCGGCAAGGTTGATGGTAAGCTCTATGGCATTTCGCTCGGCGCGAACTCGGTGGCGACCCTGGTCAACACCGTGGCCTTCGAAGAAGCCGGCGTCGAGGTCCCGACCAATGCCTGGACCTATGACGAGCTCATGACCAAGGGTGAAGCCTTTGCCA
>CAJYKO010000354.1 GCA_913775215.1 uncultured Devosia sp.
ATCAGCCACAACGCCAAGTACATCCGCACCAACCGCGGCACCAAGATCCTGTCCAAGGGCGACGAGGGTCTGGTGAAGTGGTACATGCCGTACAACCGCTAAGCTGGAAGGACACTAAAACATGGCACGCGTAAAAAGAGGCGTAACCGCCCACGCCCGTCACAAGAAGGTCTTGAAGGCCGCCGAGGGCTATTATGGCCGTCGTAAGTCTACGATCCGTATCGCCAAGCAGGCCGTCGAAAAGGCCGGCCAGTACGCCTATCGCGATCGTCGCGTCAAGAAGCGCAACTTCCGCGCTCTCTGGATCCAGCGCATCAACGCTGCCGTGCGCGAACACGGCCTGACCTATAACCGATTTATCGACGGCCTCAGCAAGTCTGAGGTTGCTGTCGACCGCAAGGTGCTGTCCGATCTCGCGATCACCCAGCCCGAAGCGTTCGGTGCCCTGGTCGCCAAGGCCAAGGCAGCGCTGGCTTATCTCGAGGGCGTCGACAAGACGACCCACGCCCGCGTCACCGCCTAACCTCCAGTTCTCTGCTGAGGTCAAAATTGCGCCTTGCGCCACCCTGAAAAGGGCTGGCGCGGGGCGTTTTGTTTTGGTCTATAGCGGCCAAAGATCACGACAACCCATGAGATCTCATGGTGAGCTTGTCGAACCATGGGGGCAGGCACATCGGCAGTGCCACGCCCTCGTCTTTCGACTGGCTCAGGATGAGGTCTACTGCGAGACTGCGGAACATTCGAATGTCTTTAGAAACACAAATTTCCACTCTGCGCTCGGACCTGACCGCCGCCATTGGGGCTGCCGAAAACGAAGCCGCGCTCGATAATGTCCGCGTGTCCGCCCTTGGCAAGAAGGGTTCGGTTTCCGCCCTGCTCGCAACGCTGGGCTCCATGGCCGCCGAAGATCGCAAAAGCGCCGGCCCGGCCATCAACGGGCTCAAGAACGACATTGCGGGCCTGATCGAAGCGCGCAGCACTGAGCTCAAGAGCGCAGCGCTCGCAGCGCGGCTCAAGGCCGAGACGGTCGACGTCACCCTGCCGCTGCCGCCCGCTCCGACTGCAAAAGGCCGGATTCACCCGATCTCGCAGACCATCGACGAGATCACCGCCATTTTCTCGGATATGGGTTTTTCCATCGCCGAAGGGCCCGATATCGAGACCGACTATTTCAATTTCACCGCGCTGAATTTTCCGGAAGGCCACCCGGCGCGCGAAATGCACGACACCTTTTTCATGAAGCCTGGCCCGGATGGGGTGAAGAAGGTGCTGCGCACGCATACATCGCCGGTGCAGGTGCGCGTGATGCAAAAGACCAATGAAAAGCCGGCTGCGTCCTATCTGACGCCGTCGCAGGATCCGCCGATCCGCGTCGTCATGCCCGGCCGAACTTATCGCAACGACTCGGACCAGACCCATACCCCGATGTTCCACCAGGTCGAAGGCTTGGTGATCGACAAGGAATCCCACATCGGCCAGCTGCGCTGGGTGCTCGAAGAATTTTTGAAAGCCTTCTTCGAAGTGCCGAGCGTGACCCTGCGCTTCCGTCCCTCCTTCTTCCCCTTCACCGAGCCCTCGATGGAAGTCGACGTGCAGTGCGATCGCTCTGGAAGCGAAGTGAAGATCGGCGAGGGCAAGGATTGGCTCGAAATTCTGGGCTGCGGCATGGTGCATCCAAACGTGCTGCGCAATGCCGGGCTCGATCCAGATGTCTATCAGGGCTTTGCCTGGGGCATGGGCATCGATCGTCTGGCGATGCTGAAATATGGCATGCCGGATCTGCGCGCCTTCTTCGACGCCGATCAGCGCTGGATCGAACATTACGGTTTTAGGCCGCTCGACTTGCCGACCCTGTTCGGCGGACTTTCGAGCTAAGGGCCGTGACGATGCCATCGAACACTGCCGATCTCCTGCGCTTCAGCTTCGGCGACTCTCCGGCGTTGGCCGACGAGCTGCTGGCGCTTGTGCTTGCGGGCAAGAAGGACGCGACCTGCGCGGCCGTGCAGCATTTCAAAGACGATGGCGAGCCATTTCCGCAGGTGGGCAGGCGTGACGTGGTGCTGAATGGGGCGGGCGAAGAGGCCTGCGTGATCGAGACGGTCAGCGTCGAGGTCTTGCCGTTCGACGCTATCACACCCGCTTTCACCGATCGCGAAGGCGAAGGGCCCTATGCCGAATGGCGCGCGGGGCATGAAGCCTATTTCGCGCGCAATGGCGGATTTTCTCCGGATATGGAGATCGTCTGCGAAATTTTCAGGCTGGTAGAGGTGCTGCCGGCCGGACGTAAACTTCTGGCCGCAGTGGCGCCGACTGGCGCCGGCGGCGCCATCGCTTAGGATTCCAAAAATGAAATTCACGCTCGACTGGCTCAAGGAACATCTCGAGACCACAGCTTCGCCCGAGGAGATCAGCAAGGCGCTGACAACGATAGGGCTCGAGGTCGAAGGCGTCGAAAGCCAAGGCAAGGCGCTCGAAAAGTTCGTTGTTGCGCAGGTGGTGAATGCCGAGCCGCATCCCAATTCCGACCATCTCAATATCTGCAAGGTGGACGCTGGTACGGGCGAACTGATCGACGTCGTCTGCGGCGCGCCGAATGTGAAGACCGGGATGAAGTCGGTCTTTGCCTTCCCCGGCACCTATATTCCGGGCAAGGATTTTGAACTGAAAGGCGGCGTCGTCATTCGCGGCGCGCCATCCAATGGCATGCTCTGCTCGGCGGCCGAGCTGCAGCTTTCCAACGACCATGACGGCATTATTTCTCTCCCTGACGATGCGCCGGTTGGCACGAAGTACGTCGACTATGCCGGCATCAATGGCGTGGTCTTTGACATTTCCATCACGCCGAACCGCGGCGACGCGACCGGGGTCTATGGCGTGGCGCGCGATCTCGCCGCGTTCGGTTTGGGCACGCTCAAAACGACCGATTTCTCCCCGGTGCCGTCCAAGGGCAAAAGCCCGATTGTGCCGCTGCCGCAGCAGTTTTCGGGCGATGAGCCCAAGGCTATCCGGAAATTTGCCGGCCGCTATATTGCTAATGTGAAGAATGGGCCGTCGCCGGACTGGCTGCAGGCGCGCCTGCGCGCCGTGGGCCTCAGGCCAATCAACGCGGTGGTCGATATCACCAACCTCGTCTCGCTCGGCTGGGGCCGGCCACTGCATGCCTATGACGCCGATAAAGTCGAAGGGCAAATGGTGCTGCGCAATGCGCGGGGCGAAGCGTTCGATGCGCTCGACAACAAGATCTATACGCTCGACGAGACCATGACGGTCATCGCCGACGACAAGGGTCCGCTCTGCCTTGGCGGCATCATGGGCGGCATTCGCTCGGGCGTCACCGACGAGACCACCAATGTCTTCATCGAATGCGCAAGCTGGGATCCGGAGCTGATTGCGCGCAGCGGACGCAAGACTGGCATTGTATCGGACGCGCGTTATCGTCTGGAACGTTCGGTTGATCCCGCGCTCACTGAGTCGGGCATGGAATTGGCAACGCGCCTGGTGCTCGAACTCTGCGGTGGCGAGCCGATGGAGCCCGCGATTTCGGGCGAAGACGTTTTCGCCAATACGGTTGTGGACTTCCCGCTCGGCGAAGTGCGCCGCCTGACCGGCCTCGACGTGGCTCCCGACCGGATCGAAGCCATCTTGTCGTCGCTTGGTTTCGTGGCCGAGGGTTCTGGCAATACGCGCAGCGTAAAGGTACCGAGCTGGCGACCGGACGTTACCCAAAAGGCTGACCTCGTTGAAGAGGTTATGCGTATGGTGGGTGTCGACAATGTGCCGGTCGAGCCGCTGGCGCGTCTCAATCACGTCGCGCCGCGCATTCTGACGACGATCCAGAATCGTCGCCGCATCGCGCGTCGCACGCTGGCGGCGCGCGGGCTCGACGAGGCGGTGACCTGGTCTTTCATTTCGCATGACGAGGCCACGCGCTTTGGCGGGGGCACAGAAGATCGGCAACTCGCTAACGCTATCGCGTCCGATATGACCGATATGCGGCCATCGCTGCTGCCGGGTCTGCTGGCCGGCGCGCGGCGCAACGCGAATCGCGGCTTTGCCGATGTGGCCCTGTTTGAAGTTGGTCAGGTGTTCCTCTCCGACAAGCCGGAAGGCCAGCACACCTACGCTTCGGGCGTTCGTACCGGGACGGCCAGGATCGATGGCGCTGGGCGCCATTGGTCGGGCAAGGCCGAGGCGGTCTCCGTCTGGGATGCCAAGGCCGATCTTGCCGCCGTGCTCGATGCACTCGGTGTCGACGTTGAAAAAGTGCAGGTGCTGCCCGAGGCGGCGTCCTGGAGCCATCCGGGTCGCGGCGGGCGCTTTGCGCTCGGGCCCAAGGTGACGCTGGGCTGGTTTGGCGAATTGCACCCGGCGCTGGCGGCCGATCTCGATATTTCGGGGCCGGTTGCTGCCTTCGAAATCGACCTCGATGCCCTGCCCGAGCCGCGCAAGAAGGCGACCAAAACCAAGCCGGCGATCGATCTCAGCCAGTTCCAGCCGGTGTCCCGCGATTTTGCCTTCGTCATGGACAAGGGTGTTGCCGCAGCGACGATCCTGCGGGCGGCCAAGGGTGCGGACAAGGGTCTTATTACCAGCGTCGGTATCTTTGACGTGTTCGAAGGTGTGCACGTTGGCGAGGGCAAAAAGTCCGTAGCCATCGAAGTAACACTGCAGCCACGTGACAAGACGCTGACCGACGAGGATATCGAGAAGGTTTCGGCGGCAATTGTTGCAGCTGTCACCAAGACGACCGGCGGCGAACTGCGGAAGTAAACGACGGTAGGCCAGTGGACCGTCGTCATTGCCCGGCTTGCCCGGGCAATTCACTCTCGCCGATACATGGACCACCGGGACAAGCCTGGTGGTGACGCCAAGTTGCTGGCGGTGATCCGCCATTCGGAGACAAGCAGTGTCCCGCACCGACGCCATTTTGAAACGCCTGTCTGGCCTTCATCCCAAGCTGATCGATCTCAGCCTCGATCGCATGCTGCCGCTACTCGAAAAGCTCGGCAATCCGCAGGATCGGCTGCCGCCTACGATTCATGTGGCGGGGACCAATGCCAAGGGCTCGACGATCGCCTATCTCCGCGCCTTTCTCGAGGCGGCGGGGAAAAAGGTGCATGTTTATAATTCGCCCCACCTCGTTCGCTTCAACGAGCGCATTCGGCTTGCGAGCAAGCTGGTCGACACAAGGCTTCTCAATGCGGCGCTCGAAGAGGTGGAGCGGATCAATGGCGGAGCTGGGATTACCTTTTTCGAGGTGACGACCGTGACGGCATTCAAGCTCTTTGCAGAGACGCCGGCCGATTTCCTGCTGCTCGAAACCGGAATGGGCGGCACCTATGACACGACCAATGTGGTGAAGCATCCGCTTGGCACGATCATCACGCCGGTTGATTTCGACCACCAGGGATTTTTGGGGAACACAATCGGCGAGATCGCGTCGAACAAGGCCGGGATCCTGAAGCGTGGATCAAAATCGGTGATGGGCATCCAGCGCGATGAGGGCCGCAAAGTGCTCGAGCGCGCGGCGCATCGGCTTGGGATCACCCCGCTCTGGCAGGGCGAGGATTTTCACGGCACACAGCAGGATGGGCGGCTCCTTTATACCGATGAGCAGGGCATGCTCGACCTGCCGCCGCCGGCGCTGCTTGGGCCGCATCAGTTCGACAATGCGGCGCTCGCCATCGCTGCGGCGCGGCATTTCGAATTGCCAGTGACGGACAAGGATTTTGCGGAGGGATTGCGCAAGGTCACCTGGCCGGCGCGGATGCAGCCGATCCGCTCAGGGAAACTGCGCGATCTACTGCCGGTAGGCCACGAGCTTTGGCTTGATGGCGGGCACAATACCCATGGCGCCAAAGCGCTGGCGCGGACCATCGCCGAATTCGACCGCAGCCGGCCGGCGCCGCTCGTCTTGATCATGGGGATGATGAACACGCGCGATCCCGGCGAATTTCTCGAGGCTTTCAAGGATTTCCGGCCGCACGTGATGGCTCTGACCATCCCAGGCGAACCGAATGCACATCCAGCCGGTCATATCGTCAACCGCGCGGAAAGCTTGCGGCTTTTGGCGCAGCCGAAGCGATCTATCGTCTCGGCGCTGAAGGCAGCGGCGGAGGTGCCGAATGCGAGGGTGTTGATCTGCGGGTCGCTCTATCTGGCAGGCGATGTGCTGGCAAAGAACGGCACGCCGCCGGATTGAAGGTCAGTACTTCGCCTGCTCACTACCGCAGAACGGATCCACCGGACTTGTTCCCGTGAATTGCGTGCGGCCGAGAAGGGCGTCAAGGACCGCCTCCTGGATGGCGTCACTGGAGCCATAGGCGTTGATATAGGTCGAGACGCGCGGGGCATCATAGAGATAGTAGGGGAAGCCAAGCGAGACCATGAGCGTCGGCACTTCGTGCCAGTGGCGGTGCATAGCGCCGAAGACCGAGCCGGTGAGGCGTTTCCAATCGAGGAAGATGCGGCTGCGGGTGAGGAGCGTTTCCTCAGCGAGCAGATAGAGCACGAGGTCATAATCGCTCGGGCGCACGGCAAGGTCGGGCGTGTGGAGCGTGACCTCAAAGCCCTCGCGCGTCAGCATATCCGGGAGGGATAGCGGGATCGGCTGGGGGGCGAAGGGCTGGACGGCGCCGGTCGAATAGATCAGCACGCGCTTGTGCT
>CAJYKO010000355.1 GCA_913775215.1 uncultured Devosia sp.
TCGATGAAGTAGAACTTGTCGGTATCGGCATCCATGAGGAATTCGACGGTGCCGGCACCGCGATAGTTCGCGGCATTGCCGAGGCGCACGGCAGCATCGGTCAGGCTCTTGCGGACATCGTCCGAAAGGTAGGGCGCCGGGGCGCGCTCGACCACCTTCTGGTTGCGGCGCTGCACCGAGCAGTCGCGTTCGAAGAGATGGACGAGATTGCCGTGGTCGTCGCCGATGAGCTGGACTTCGACGTGGCGGGCGCGCTCGATCAGCTTTTCGAGATACATCTCGTCCTTGCCGAACGCGGCCTTGGCCTCGCGCTTGCCTTCGGAAACTTCGTTAACGAGATGGGCTTCGTCCATGATGCGGCGCATACCGCGACCGCCGCCGCCCCATGAGGCCTTGAGCATCAGCGGATAGCCGATCTCGGCGGCCATGCGCTTGACCTCATCCATGTCATCGGGCAGCGCGTCGGTTGCCGGCACGACCGGCACATCGGACTTGATCGCCATATTTCGCGCGGCGACCTTATTGCCGAGATCACGCATGGTCTGGGCGCGCGGGCCGATGAAGATGATCCCGGCATCGTCGCACGCATCGACGAATTCAGGCGATTCCGAAAGAAGCCCATAGCCGGGATGGATCGCATCGGCGCCGGAAATCCGGGCGATGCGGATATATTCTTCGATCTGCAAATAGGCTTCGACCGGACCCTTGCCCTTGCCGATCAGATAGGCCTCGTCGGCCTTGAACCGGTGCAGCGCCAATTTGTCTTCTTCGGCATAGACCGCTACGGTCTTGAGCCCGAGTTCATTGGCGGCACGAAACACGCGGATGGCGATTTCGCTGCGGTTGGCGACGAGGATTTTCTTGATTGGCATCGATTTAAATTCCGAGCAGGAGAGGGCGAGGACTCGTCTGGGAGTCCGGCTCAGCTAAGTCAGTGGCTCGGATGGCGGGCCATCCTTGCCGCCAAAGTCATTCGTGTCAGCTTCTCGACAGAATGCCGGCGAGATGGCTCATGTCGTAGCCGGCCTCGGCCGCCTGCGCGATGATCTCGGATGCATCCTTTTCACCGGCCTGGCTCAACGCCCAAAGCGTCGTCGAGCGTGTGCCGGAGCGGCAGAAGCAGAATACCGGGCCGTCGTTCCCCTCGAGCGCGGCCTTGGTCTTCTCGACGAGTTCGGGATTGACCCCGTCTCGCCCCAGCGGAATGGCATAATAGGTGAGACCGGCTGCTTGGGCTGCCGCTTCGATCTCGGCGCCCGCCGGCTGGTCGGGCGATTCACCGTCAGGACGGTTGTTGACGATGGCAGTAAAGCCAAGGGATTTGAGCGTGGCGACATCTTCCGGGTAGATTTGTCCCGAAACGCTGACGTGATCGTTGATCCGCTTCAAGTCCAAGTCGCTACTCCCCGTTAGCCTGTGCCACCCCTTATATCCACCGGCTTGGGAGCCATGCAACCACGACGTATGCACGCAGATCTCGTTGGACCATGTCGCCGAGACACCAATAAATCCAGAGCTCTGAACCGTATTGCGGATTGGTTCCATCAGAACGATAAAATTTTCTTGCCTTAGAAAGTGCGCAATTTGGCCATGGCAAGGTTGAATTCGATATTTTCCGCGGTTAAGTTCAAACCAGAACAGCAACATGCCTGGGTTGAGCGCGGACACATTTATTGTATCAGCGCCAATATTATTTTGTCTTTCGCTAGCTCTATTGAATGACTGGCACGTCGACAAATTGGATTGCCCGGCATAAACCGACGAGGTTTCATGACCAGCAAGATCAGCGTAAAGAACGTCTTCAAGATATTCGGTGACAAGCCCGGCCACGCACTCGATATGCTCAAGTCTGGCCAAAGCAAGAATGATATTTTCGAGGCCACGGGCCAGACCATCGGCGTCCAGAATGCCGCCTTCGATGTGAAGGAAGGCCAGATTTTCGTGGTGATGGGGCTCTCGGGCTCGGGTAAATCCACTCTTGTGCGTATGCTCAACGGGCTGATCCGCCCGACCAGTGGCGAAATACTGATCGATGGCGACGATATCGCCTCCTGTTCGCCCGCTAAACTGCGCGAAATCCGCCGTCAGAAGATCGCAATGGTCTTCCAGCATTTCGCGCTCTTCCCCCATCGTACCATCGCCGAAAACGCGGCCTATGGCCTCAAGGTCAAGGGCGTGTCGAGCGATGAGCGCCGCGAACGAGCTCTGCTGGCGCTCGAACAGGTTGGCCTGTCCTCCTGGGCCGATTCTCTTCCCGCCGACCTTTCGGGCGGCATGCAGCAGCGCGTTGGTCTCGCCCGTGCGCTCGCCACCGATCCGCATGTCCTCTTGATGGACGAACCCTTTGGCGCGCTCGATCCGCTGATCCGCAAGGAAATGCAGGAAGAACTGCTCGTGCTGCAGCGGACGCTCAAGAAGACCATTGTCTTCATCACCCACGATCTCAACGAAGCCCTGATGCTGGGCGACCGCATCGCCATCATGAAGGACGGCGAGATCGTTCAGGTGGGCAGCGCCCAGGATATCGTTTCGCAGCCGGCCAATGATTACGTGGCCGCCTTCGTGGCCGATATCGACCGGGGCCGCGTGTTCACTGCCGCGACAGTGGCAATCGAGCCGTCCACATTGCAACTCGCTGACGATACGGCGGGCGATGCGGTCAGAACCATGGAAGAAGAAAACCGCAGCGCGGTTTATGTTCTTGATGGCGAAGACATCGCTGGCGTTGTCACCTATCAGCAGGCCGCTGCCGCCGACCGCGACAGTGGAACGAGCGACGTGCCGATCGCAGATGTGCTCATCACCGATTTCCCGACGGCCGATCGCGATACCCAACTCGCCGATCTCTACGCCCCGGCATCGTCAGGCCTTCCCATCGCCATGACCGATGCGGACAACCGCCTGATCGGGGTCATCGAGCCCGAAGCGGTTTTTGCCCAACTCTCAGCGGATCCGGCAACGCCCGACACCGAGCCGCAGGTCGAGGCGGACCAGCGCGAACTCGCGCCCACCGCCTGAACCGCTTCCTCCCGGTAAAATTTCCATTTTGCGCGAGCCCTTTTGGGCTTGCCGCCAAGACAAGGAGACGTGCCTTGAGCCCGTCCGATTTCCTCATCATTCCCTTTGACGACTGGGTCAATTTTCTCGTCCGCGATTGGCTTGTGCCCAATTTCCGGCCGATCTTCCGCGCCATGCAGGTGCCGATCAGCATGGTGCTCAAGGGCCTCGACGATTTCTTCGCCTTCGTCCCCATGGTCGTGACTACCCTCGTCTTTGCGCTCCTCGCCTTCAAATATGCCGGGCGCGGCATGGTCATCTTCACCATTCTCGGCTTTGCCTTCATCGACATGATCGGCCTCTGGCCCGAAACCATGACGACGCTGTCGATGATCCTGACCTCGGTGCTCTTTTGCACCATCATCGGTGTGCCGGTCGGTATTCTCGCCGCCCGCAGCGATCTCACCTGGAAGATCGCGCGCCCGGTCCTCGACATCATGCAGACGATCCCGAGTTTCGTTTATCTCGTGCCGATCGTCATGCTCTTCGGCGTCGGCATGGCCCCAGGCATCATCGCGACCATCATCTTCGCCCTGTCGCCGATCATTCGCCTGACCAATCTCGGCATCCGCAATGTGCGCACCGACCTCATCGAAGCTTCGACCGCCTTTGGTTCGACGCCTATGCAGATGCTGTTCGAGCTGCAATTGCCGCTCGCCATGCGCACGATTTTGGCCGGTCTCAACCAGACGCTGATGCTGGCGCTCTCGATGGTCGTCATTACGGCCCTGATCGGCGCCGGCGGCCTCGGCCTCACGGTCAATACCGGCCTTGGGCGCCTCGATGTCGGTGGCGCAACGGCTGGCGGCGTTGGCATCATCATCCTCGCCATCGTGCTCGATCGCATTACCCAAGGCCTTGGCGAGCAGAAGAAGGTGGAAACCACCTCGCTGCGCCAAACCCTGATTTCCCTGTTCAAGCCAGGCGCCCCGGCGCCGGCCCATGCGGGAAAGGCGGCCTGACCGCCGCCACGCTGGGGGCGAAACACGCCCCCATTCGCCTCCGCTTTCGCGGAAAAACGAAAAGCAAATACAAGGAGACAAAAACAGCAATGTTCCGTCTCGATAAGAGCCTTCCCCTTCTCGCTGCAGCCCTTCTTGCCACCTCGGCCCTGCCCGCCGCCGCTCAGGACGGCCCTGGCGCCGGTACCGCCATCGTCATGGCGCAACCCACCTGGGACACTGGCTGGTTCCACACTGAAATCTACCGCCAGCTTCTCCAGGAACTGGGCTATTCCGTCGATCCCGCGATTACGCTCGACAACCCGCCCTTTTATCAGTCCGTCGCCATGGGCGATGTGACCATGTGGGTCGATGGCTGGTTCCCGCTCCATTCAACCTATGAAGCAGCGTTCTCAGGCGGCGCTGAAATCGTCGGGGCTGTCGCCAAGGGCGGCGCGCTCGAAGGCTACCTGATCGACAAGGCTGCCGCCGACGAATTCGGCATCACTTCGCTCGAGGATTTCAAGCGCGACGAGGTCAAGGCGGCCTTTGACCGCGACGGCGATGGCAAGGCCGATATGGTCGCCTGCCCACCGGGCTGGGGCTGCGAGATCAATATCGAGCATCATATGGACGCCTATGAGCTGCGAGACCACGTCAACACCATAAAGGCCGGCTATTCCGCCTCGATGGCTGACGCCGTCGCCGCCTATAATGCCGGCGAGCACATCCTTTATTACACCTGGACCCCGAATTGGACGGCCAATGTCCTGGTCCCGGGCAAAGATGTCGTCTGGATCGAAGTGCCCGAAGTCGACCTGCCCGATATGAGCCTTGCCGATGCCGCGACGCGGGAAGGTGTTGAGGGCTGCGTCAACGATCCGTGCAAGCTGGGCTTCCCGGCCAATGACATCGTGCCGGTCGTCAATTCGGAATTCCTCGCCGACAATCCGGCCGTAGGTGCGCTGCTCAACGAAGTCTCGATCCCGCTCGAAGACATCTTTGCCCAGAACGCAGCGATGAATGAAGGCGACACCGATATCGAAGCCCAGGCCGCTGCCTGGATCGAAAGGAACCGCGCCGCCGTCGATGGTTGGCTCGACGCTGCCCGCGCCGCAGCCTCCTAAGCAGACACCGGACCGGGCTCAGGCCCGGTCCTATGCCGCATCGGCGAGTTTTGCCGGCTTGAGCGGCCCAGGCCGCCCGATCAGATAGCCCTGGAAAGCCGTGCAACCGGCCCCTCGCAAGAGTTCGAGCTGCACTTCAGTTTCGACGCCTTCGGCGATCACATCCACTTCAAGCGAGCGCGCGATATCGCAGATCGCCTCGACGATCATCGCATCGATCCGGCTTTCCCCGATATTGGCGACATAGGTCCGGTCGATCTTGATGACGTCGAAGGCAAAGCCGCGCAGATATTGAAGGCTCGCATGCCCGGCGCCGAAATCATCGATCGCCACTCTGAACCCCAGACTCCGCAACGTTTCGAGATTACCCTGTTCGACGAGCCCTGCCGCCAGCGGCACGGTCTCGGTGATTTCGATGATGATCCGGCTCGGCTCGACCCCGCTATCCATCACCATGGTCGCAAACTTGGCGGCGAAGTCGCCGCGCCGCAATTGCGCGGGGGAAACATTAATGGCGAGGGGTGTACCAAGGCTTGAAATATCGGCGAGCGCACGCCGGAGCACCCATTCGCCAACCTTATCGATCAGGTCGCTCTCTTCGGCAATTCCGATAAAATTCGTGGGCGGGATCATCCCACGCACCTTATGCCGCCAGCGCAGCAACGCCTCGTGCGAGCGCACTTTCATGTCGGCGCCGACGACCGGCTGATAGTGAAGCTCCAACTCGTCCATCAGGAGCGCGGCGCGCAGTTCGCGCTCGATGAACCGGCGATGCCGCTCGTCGCCCAGCATATCGGGATCAAAGGCAACCACCTGCCGTCGCCCGGCGCGCTTGCCCTTATAAAGCGCGAGATCCGCCTTGGCGATGAGATCGTCGACATCGCTGGCATCGCTTGGCGCGACGGAGAGGCCGATCGTTGCCGACAGCCGCGTCGGGCGTCCCGCAATGGCGATCGGCTGATCGAGCCGGCGCAACAGTTCTTCCCCGAGGCGCTTCAGCGCCCCACGATTATCGCAATCAAGCACGGCAATGCCGAATTCGTCGCCCCCAAGCCGGCCAATCACCGCACCCGGCATCACCTCGGCGATGGCCTTGGCCAAATGCACCAGCGCCGCATCGCCCGCACCATGACCGGCACCGTCGTTGAGCACTTTGAGGTTGTCCATATCAAGCTGCAGATAACCGAGCGAGCGCGACGACCCATGGAAAATCTCGTCTCGCAGTGCCTGCATGAAATAGGAGCGGGTAAAGACCCCCGTAAGCGCATCTCGATGCACGGATGCGACAATTTCCTGGGTGTCCTTCGCGGCCTGAGCAAGCTGCCGGCGAATCCTGCGGTGGCCTGCAATCAAAAGAGCGGCCCCAGCGACAAGCGCCACGGCGCTGATGACCAGCAGCATCGGATTAGGCGCAACCGCATCGGCCGGGTTCTTAAGCGCCATAACGATAACGAAAGCCAGCGCGATGAGAACCAGCGTCAAACCCAGTGCCAGCTTGCGATAGCTGGAGAGGATCGGCGTCAGGTGACTGGAGCGCCGTGGCGGCTTCTCGCCGAGGGATCGAACCCGACGGGCAAAGCGCGCCCCGGGCAGCCTGCTGCGCTCTCTCGGCGGAAAATTCATATCTGTTTCAGGGGTATAAGTGACGCCGCAATTGGCCGCGACCCTAGTTTCGTCAGATGACAAAACCAAGACAAGTTCAAGGGGACATCGGCGCGTGGTGAATGGCTGGTAAAGCCTATTGCACCGCGCCGCCCGTCCAGACTTGCCAGATATCGCGGTGCTCGGCGACAAACTGTTCCGCCACGCCCTCGATCGTGGCGCCCGGCTCATTGGCGGCAGCCAGCAGGCGGTTCATTTCCCCGATCGGCATGGTCGCGCGCTGAAAGTAGCCCGCAACATTGGGCGCCTCTGTGAAAACCCACTCCGACACGGCGCTTACCACCAGCTCACTTGGGAAGGCCGAGGGCTTTGGATCGGCACAGGCGGCAGCCGCGAGGCACTTCATCGCCGCCTCGTCGAACGCGCCCATATCAAGCGCCTTGAAATCGAGCTGCGCCAAGACAGCATTGGGTTGCCAATAATAGAAAACGAAGTTCTCGCGTCGACTGACCGCCTCGGCGATCAGCGCATCCATTTCGAACCGATTGGCCGGCTCGACGATTTCGACCCGATCCGAAAGGCCTTGCGCCTTAATCAGATTGCGGTTGATGACCGAACACGCCCAGTCCGCTGGGCAGGAAATGAACCGCACCGGCGCATTGCCTGCCCCAGCCAGAAGCGCCGAAAGCCCCGCCGCCGACAGCGCACTGCCGTCGCCCGCATTCATATAGGACGGCACGAACCAACCCTCGAATGTGCTCGCGTCATAGGTTGGTGCGGCGCTCCGCACCATCTGCGCGTCGACCGCACCATTCCAGACATCGGCAATCCGCGTCACCCACATTTCCGGCGCCATGGCCGGCTGGCCGGTCGATCCCATGGACGAGGTTGTCGCTGCAAGATCGCCGGGAACAACCTGCGCCTGGCACCCGAATGTCTGGTTGAGAATCCGCGCATGAATTTCGGCCATGATCGCTGCCGAAGGCCAGGTCATACGAGCAATCGTCATCGGCTGCGTACCGCAGAGGGGCGAAATCGCGGGACGCGTCACCTCACCGGCCACAGCTCCTTCGGCAGGCACCGTCTGAGCATCCTGGGCACTATCGAGCACGGTGAACTGCGCCTGCGCGGGCATGACCGGCAGAGTGAGCAGCAAGGCAAGAATGATGGTGGTGCGAAAGGCCATGGGCGTCCTCATTCCCTCCGCTCCAGTCTATGCGCAAACATCTTCCCTTAAGCAACCGACAGGGCTTGGCAATTTGCCGCAAGACCCCCGGTGACAACTGTTTTGAAATTGTGCAACAGTCCGTGCCAGCGGGGCGCGTGTGGCGCCCCCGGCATCCGTTGCACGCTGCAAGAATGAGGCCGGCAAGGCCATCCTGCGTGCAACGCCAACAGAGGGACGTCCATGTTCAAGAAAAGCCTGACCCTGGCGGTCGCCGCCACTGCCCTTAGCGTTGCCGCACCGGCAATTGCCCAGGACACCGGCGCCACCATCGGTTTCATCGGTGGCTTCACCGGCCCGATTGAATCGCTCACGCCGCCGATCTTTGCGGGCGCCGAACTCGTCGTGAAGCAGGTCAACGAACAGGGCGGCATTCTGGGCGGCGAATTCAAGATCGTTTCGGCTGACGGCGCATGCGACGCGACCGCCGCCGCTGCCGCTGCCGACCGCCTGATCAACACCGACAACGTCACCGGTGTCGTCGGCGCACTCTGCACCGGCGAAACCATCGGCGCCTTCAACGGCTCGGGTCTTTCGGGCAATGTCGTCTTCATCTCGCCAGCCTCGTCCGCTCCGGCCCTGACGACGCTCGAAGACAATGACCTCGTCTACCGCACCACCCCGTCCGACGCGCTTCAGGGCGTCAAGATGGCTGACCTGCTGCTCGCCAAGGGCATCAAGGACATCGCCATCACCTACGTCAACAACGACTACGGCAAGGGCTTTGCCGACGCACTCTCGGCTGCCTACACCGCCGGTGGTGGCACCGTTGCGGCCAGCGTCGGCCACGAAGAAGGCAAGGCGGACTACCGCGCGGAACTGGGCAACCTCACCGCATCGCAGAACCTTGTCGTCCTCGCCTATGCCAACGCTTCGGGCAACACGATCCTGCGCCAGGCCGTTGAATCGGGCAATTTCACCACCTATGTCGGCGGTGACGGCATGGTCGGCGACGACCTGCTCAGCGGCATCGACGCTTCGGCCGTCGAAGGCCTGATCGCAACCCGCGCCGGCGCCCCGACCGGTGAATCGGTTGATCTCTACAACGCCTTCACCGCCGATGGCTTTGAAGCCAACGCCACCTACGCGCCGCAGGCCTATGACGCTGCCTTCCTGATGGCTCTCGCCATCGAGAAGAACGGCTCGGCCGACCGCGAAGGCCTCTCAAAGGCTCTCCGCGATGTCGCTTCGGCTCCGGGCGAAATCGTTCGCCCCGGCGAATGGGAAAAGGCCGTCGAGTTGATCAAGGCCGGCACCGACATCAACTATGAAGGCGCTGGCGGCTCGCTCGACTTCGACGCAGCCGGCGACGTCGACGGCATCATCGTCGAACTCGCCGTCGAAGGCGGCACATTCGTCGAAAAGGGCCCGATCCAATAAGCTGACCCAGCCAAAAACCGAAGCCCGGGAGCGATCCCGGGCTTTTTTGTTGGAGAAATTCATGTCCGACGACCCAACGCTGCGTTTCTACGCCGAAAATGCCACGGAATACGCCGCCCACCGCACTCGCCCCACCGGCGAGCCCTTGGCGCGCTTTCTCGCAGCGCTGCCTAAAGGCGCGAAAATTCTCGAACTCGGCTGCGGTAATGGCGAAGACGCTGCCTTCATGTCGGCAAACGGTTTTGACGTCGACGCGACTGACGGCACGCCCGAGCTTGCCGCAGAGGCTGAAAGGCGCCTCCTCCGGCCTGTCACAGTCCTCCGCTTCGACGATATTGCCGCCGAAGACCGCTACGACGGCATCTGGGCATCAGCATGCCTGCTTCATGTCCCGGCCACACAACTTCCCGACATTCTGGCCAAGGTCCGTCGGGCGCTCCGCGCGCCAGTCCTGTTTGCAGCCAGCTTCAAGGCCGGCATGGGCGAAAGCCATGACGTTTCGGCCGCTACTACAATTATCCTAGCGCCGAGAATCTCGAAGCCGCCTACCGCGCCGCCGGTTGGGGAGAATTCTCAATCGAACAAATCCTAGGCTCAGGCTATGATGGCTTTCCGACCCAATGGTTGTGGGTGACAGCGCACCGCTAGCCCGCCGGCAGCCGCTCCACGATTATCTGCCGCATGTCGGTCCGTACGGTGATCGCAAAATGCTCGGCCTGCACGACGTCCACGATCTTGCGTGGTCGATAGGCGCAGATACAAAGCCCATCGCGGTGCCGCAGGCTTTGATAGATGACGCCATCCTTGCCAGCTGCTCGAAGGCCCTCGCCAAAGGCCTGGCTCGGCCCATAGTCCTCGGTGAACACTTCCGGCTGCTCGTCCGGGCGCGCCTCCCGATAGTCGCCTTCGATCCGCGCCTGATAGACGCGATAGACCCGCTGCCCCTCGGCTTTGCCGCGCGCAAAAGCTTCGCGCCGCAGATGATGGCCCACTTCGGCAATGCCGGTCTCGACCCGCGCCGCAGCATACCAGGCGCCGAGATCAGGACCCGAAAACCGTGCGCCCATCGGCGGTGCATGGAGGAATGCTGCCATGATGATCGAGGCATTGGGCCGCCCGAACACCCAATCGGCCTTGGGCAGACGCGCAATGCGCTCGGTCACCAATCGGTCATTGGTCCAGCCGGCAAGCTCCATCACCGCCTCGAGGTCGTCGGCAGTGGCAACGGTTTCAAAAAGATCGATTGGCGGAAATTGCGAGGGAATCAGCCGATAGCTGACATCTGGTGCCGAAACATCCATTTCTAGCGCCAAACGATATCGGCGTCCGTCGTGGGGCTAAAGACGGCGTCGATGCCGTTGGGCGGCATATAAAGACCACCACGCGCCGCATCAAGAAACCGCCGCACCAGCATGATGCCGTCCATACTGCCACTGGTGAGTAATGCCAGCGGCGTCTGTCCGCCAAAGACCGGCGCAAGATGTGGCCCCTTGAGCCAGTCGAGGCCAGCCGCCTTGGTGGCGAACAACACACCCAACGCCTGATGCACGCCGAAAAGCGCCGACAGCCGCATCAGCGTATCGACATCGAGGGTTACCGCCCCGCCCTCACGCGCCAGCCGCATCCAGTTATGGTAGGTGGAGCGCGAGGGATAGCCGAGCACTAGCCGGCGCTGCTCTTCGCTCAAACCCCAATCCTCAGCGATATTGAGAAAGGTGCGCAGCACCGGGCCGCTCAGCCGCTTTCGATTGGCCGGCGCAAAGCGCTCTGCCGCCAGGAGTGGCACATCCTGACCGATGAAGGGCCTATGGCTTTCTGCTAGTCCTGAACCACGCATCTCGATCTCCTGAACACCAAGATAGTCCAGAAGATCTCATTCTTCAAGCCAATAGTCCAAATTTGGACATCAACCTTCGCGTTTGACCACTTCCGGTATCAGGCCTCGGGGAGCGAAGCGCAAGGCGATAGTGATCACCAGCCCGAGAACAAAGACACGCATCTGTGCCGAACGGGCCTCGATTTCCGGGATAGCGCCCCAGCCGAACTGGGTCGACCAAGTGCTGACGAAATCGAACACGGCCTTTGAGAGCGGCTCGGAAATGACCCAGATCAACCAGAGGAGTATCGCGCCGAAGAGCGCGCCCCAATTGTTGCCGGCGCCGCCAACGATCACCATGACCCAGATCAGGAAGGTGTGGTTGATTGGCTGATAGCTCGAAGGGTCAAAGATCTGCACGAAGCTGACGAGCATGGCGCCGCCAATACCCATCAATACCGAGCCGAAAACGAAGATTTCAAGCTGGCGAGCTGTGACGTTCTTGCCCATGGAGGTTGCCGCGATGTGATTGTCGCGGATCGCCCGCATCATCCGGCCCCAGGGCCCGGCATAAGCCCGCGAGATCAGCCACATCACGAGCGCCAGAACGATCACGGCGAGCAGCAGATAGCCGGCACGAGCTGAAAGTAGCGCGCTATAGCCATCCATGCCACCGGCCTGGAAATCCTGCGGCAGTGGCGTCGGCCATGGGATCGGCGAAACGGTCAGGGTGCCGCGGGTCAGCCAATCCATGTTCTTGATCAGCGCGCGGATGATTTCCGAAATGCCGATCGTGGCGATGGCGAGATAATCGGTGCGAAGACCAAGACAGATTTTCCCGACGATATAGGCGATGCCGGCAGCAAGGACGCCGCCAAAGAGCCAGCCGAGAACCGGGTGGCCGCCAAGCCCACCAACCCAACCACCACCAGCGGCCGACTCGATATAGGCCGCGGCCGGATCGATCTGGCTGCGATAAAGGCAATAGCCGACGAACCAGGCCAGAACGGTCAGCGCAGTCTTCCACTTGCCGGTAATACCGATGCGATCCGATTTCCGGGCCGCAAGCACGATCAGGGCGCCGACCGCAAAGGCCAGCAGCGCCTTGCCGAGCATGGCCGGACCTTCACCGGCCCAAAACGCCGGATTGACCGGGAACGAAATGAAGGTGACAGCCGCCCCGCCCACCATGAGAAAGCCCATGATGCCGAAGTTGAAGAGCCCGCCATAACCCCACTGGATATTGAGCCCAAGCGCGATCAGCGCATAGGCCGCCGCCTCGACGAGGCGGGAAGAGGTAAAGGGCAGACCCATTACCCAGCCGACCAGAAGGATCAGGACGAACAGGCCACCAAAAAGCGTCAGGGAACGCTGGATCATGAGGAGGCTCCCTTGAAGATACCGGTGGGCCGGACGAGAAGCGTGACGACGAGGATCACGAAGGCAACGGTCAGCTTATATTCGGTCGGCACCAGCGCGAGGGTCGGCGGCAATTGCATCCAGTCTGGCAGGATCGCATTGAGCGGCCGCAACACCATGGTCCAGTTGAACACGGCCAGCGTTTCGGCAAAGCCGATGAGCAAACCGCCAGCAATGGCGCCATAGGCCTGGCCGAGACCACCAACGATAGCGGCCGCAAAGATCGGCAGGATGATGTTGAAGGCCAGATCCGGCTTCAGCGTCACATCAAGCGCCAGCATTGTGCCGGCCATGCAGCCGAGCGCCCCGGCGATGATCCAGGTGACCCGCACGACGAGCGCGGTATTGATGCCCGAAACCTGCGCGAGATCAGCATTGTCCGCCATGGCGCGCATGGCCTTGCCGAGACGCGAGCGGGTGAGAAAGAAATGCAGCGCCAGCACAGACACGAAAGTGACGAGGATCATCAGAATCTGCGGCTCGGTGATCACCAGCGGCCGGGTCGAGCCGATCGCAGCCATGTCGAAGCGGAAGACTTCCTTCGGCTCGTTTTCAAAGAACGAATAGGACCCGGCGCCGAAGAACAGGCGAATGAGGCCCTGGATCATTAGCGTCACGCCGATCGAAGCGATCAAGAGCGTCACCGGCTTGGCGCCGCGCTTGCGGAGCGGAGCGTAAAATCCCTTGTCGATCCCAAGCGCCAGAATGGCGGCGAGCACCATGGCGATGGGCAGGACCACAAAACCGGTCGGGATGGGCGTCACGATGCCCCAGGCCGCAAAGGCCGAGGCGAGAAGAAAGGCGATGAAAGCGCCACCGGTCATCAGCTCGGAATGGGCAAAATGCGCAAAGCGCAGAATGCCGAAGATCAGCGTGATGCCGATGGCCCCGAGTGCGTAGATGCAGCCCAGAACGAGACCGGCAATGACCACCTGGTTGATAAAGAAAATGAGTTCGGTCACGGCTCAGCCCCCGAGGAAAGACTTGGCGACTTCCGGGTCGGCAATCAGCTCCGCCCCAGTGCCGGTGAAGCGGTTCTGGCCGCTGGCGAGGACAAAGCCCTTGGAGGCGAATGCCAGGGCTTGCCGCGCATTCTGCTCGACCATGAGAATGCCGACGCCTTCCTTGTTGACGCGCTGAATGGTCTCGAAAATCTCGATCACATAGCGCGGCGAAAGCCCGGCCGAGGGCTCATCGAGCATCAAAAGGCTGGGCTTGCTCATCAGCGCGCGGCCCATTGCCACCATCTGACGCTGCCCGCCCGAAAGCTCACCAGCCGGCTGCCGACGCTTTTCGCGCAGCACGGGAAACATCTCGTAGACCCATTCCATCGTCTGGGAAAAATCATCGGTCCGGGTAAAGGCACCCATTTCGAGATTTTCTTCCACCGACATGGAGGTGAAGACATTCTTTTCCTGCGGCACGAAGCTGAGGCCCTTGGGCACGAGCTTGTCGGGCAGCGAATTGGCGATGTTCTCGCCACCGAAATCGATGGTGCCGCCAGTGACCTTGAGGAGGCCAAAGATGGCCTTGAGCGTTGTTGACTTGCCCGCGCCATTAGGGCCGACGATGACGCCGATATCGCTCTTCTCGATGGCAATATTGACGCCATTGAGGATCGGCGCGCCGCCATAGCCGCCGACGACGTGCTTCAGTTCAATCAAAGGCATCAAACGGCCTCCACTGGAGTGCCGAAATAGGCTTCGACAATTTGCGGATTGGCACGGATTTCGGCCATCGGGCCCTCGGCGATCTTCTCGCCCTGCGCCATGACGATCACCGGATCGCAAAGCCGGCCGATCAGGTCCATATCGTGCTCGATGACGAAGAAAGTATAGCCGAGCTCGCGATTCATTCGCTCGATATTGCTGGCAAGATCGTTGAGCAGGCTCTTGTTGACGCCCGCCGCGACTTCATCGAGCAGCACCACCTTGGCGTCGATCATCATGGTGCGGCCAAGCTCAAGCAGCTTCTTCTGGCCACCGGAGAGGTTCCCCGCCAGTTCGTTGCGCACATGCCCGAGTTTTAAAAAATCGATGACATCGAGCGCCTTTTTGCGCACGGCCGTTTCGCGGCTTTTGACGAGGCCTGGCCTGAACCAGGTGTCAAGCAGATGCTCGCCCGGCTGGTCGCCCGGCACCATCATCAGGTTCTCGAGCGCGGTCATTTGCGAAAATTCATGCGCGATCTGGAAGGTGCGTAACATGCCGATGCGGAAAAGCTGGTATGGCTTCATACCAGTGACATCTGCCCCATCGAAGATCACCTGGCCGCTATCGGGCACGATATTGCCGGCAACCATGTTGAAAAGGGTCGATTTGCCTGCGCCATTGGGGCCAATCAGCCCGGTGATCGATCCGCGCCGGACCGAGAGCGAGCAATCGTTGACGGCCAGAAGGCCGCCAAATCGTTTTGTGACGTTGCGAACGTCAATCACCAAGTCGGTGGTCACCAAGCGGCCCCGAATGTTCCTGAAATGCCATGCCTGCCCGGTTCAATCCGGGCAAATTTGCGGCATCTGTTCACAAGAGGGGCGGGCGGTCAACGCATTGCAGCCAGCGCGCCGGACAAAAAACCGCCAGCGACGCGATTTTTCCGTGAGAACGGTTTATTCCGAATCCGTTCGGTCGCGGAGAAAGGCCAAGACTGCGTCCGCCGTTGCACGATTATTGGCGAGCGGCACGTCGTAAAGCGTTGCCAATCGCGTCAGCGCCTTGACGTCGACGTCGTGCGGCTGGGCCGACATGGGATCGATGAAGAAGATCAGCATATCGAGCCGGCCCTCGCAGATCATCGCGCCCAGCTGCTGGTCCCCGCCCAGCGGTCCGCTCTTGAGAAGGCTCACGCTAAGACCGGTCGCCGCCATGACGCGGCTGCCGGTCGTGCCTGTGCCCCAAAGCTTATGCTGGCTGAGCTTGGCCTTGTGCCGCTCGGCCCAGGCGCAAAGATCGTCCTTTTTGTCGTCATGCGCCACAAGGCCGATATGTGCCATGGTCCGTCTCCTCGTTCACCGTCTTCAAGCACGGCGAACGATCAGGCGCAATGCCGGTCAGAAAGCTTCCCAGTCATTGGCGATGGCGGTATTCCCGGCCACCCGCGGCGCCGGTCGGGACTTCGGCGCTGGCCGATATTGCGCGCCGCCACCAGCTTTCTCATCGATGCGGAAAACCTCAACGATCTTGTCAAGTTCGTTCGCCTGCCCCTCGGTCTGCTCGATCGCCGCATTAGTTTGTTCGACCAGCGCCGCATTGTGCTGGGTCATCTCGTCCATCTGTCGTACGGCGATCGTCACCTCTTCGAGCGCTGAAGACTGCGATCGATTGGCTTGGGCGATGGTGTCGATCAGCGTCGCGCTCTCCTGCGCTCCGGCAAGAATATCGAGCAGCATTTCGGCGGCCCGCGCCACCAGCTGGGTCCCGCCCCGCACTTCGGCGGCCGAGGTTTCGATCAGTTGCTTGACTTCGGACGAGGCATTGGCCGCGCTTTGCGCGAGGCGGCGCACTTCGACGGCCACCACCGCAAAGCCTTTACCCGCCTCCCCTGCCCGCGCCGCTTCCACCGAAGCGTTCAAGGCAAGAAGATTGGTCTGAAAGGCGATGTCGTCGATCATGCCGATAATGTTGGAAATCTTGGCCGAAGAGGCTTCGATGGCGCTCATTGCCCTATTGGCTTCGCTCATCACCTCGCCGCCGGTCGTCGCACTTTCCGAAACGCTGCGCGCCTTTTCGCTCGCGGTTGCTGCCCGCTTGGCGTTTTCGACCACGGCCGAAGAGAGTTGCTCGATGGCAGCGGTCGTTTCTTCGATCGTCGCCGCCTGTCGCGTCGTGCGCTCGGCGAGATCATTGGCCCCGGTTAGGATTTCGCTGGTCGCCGTCTTGAGCTGGCGCGAAGTGCCCTGCAACTGCGTGACGATCGAGGTCAGCCGCTCGGCGACCGCATTTGTGTCGAGCTTGATCTGGTCGAATTCCGGGTCGAGCGTTTCCGTCACGCGGCTCGTCAGGTCGCCCCGCGCCACGTCCTGCAGCACCGATCCGGTCGCCGCCACGGCTGCCTGGATGCTGGCCTTGGCCGCATTGTCGGCCGCCCGCGCATCACCATTGAGCTTTTCGAAATAGGCGGAAACGCCGATATCGATGTCGAGCATCACCGCCTTGAGCACAGCGACGAGCGAGGCGGTCATCGCCTCGACGTCTTGCATCACGTCCTTGGGGTCGCGCGCCACTTTGCGCCCAAAGGCGCCCTTGGCCGGCTCGAGCGCCGCCGCCATCGTGTCACGAACGATCCCGCTCACCAGCGTCTCGACGATAAGACTATAGCCCCCGATATGCCAGCGCGGCTCGAGCCCGATCTGGGCATGGCGCAAGCCAACCTTGGTGCTTGATTCGAAATAGGCCTGATCGAGCTTGCCGTCGGCAATTGAATTCCAATGTCCGGTCTGCTTGCCCTGAGCCCGGTTCATCTGCCCCTTGCCATCGAAGAATTTCGTGACGGCCGGAACAGTCGAAAGATGAGCATAGAACCGACCAAGCGCTTCGCCGAGATGGGTATCGATCAGCGGCCTGATGCGGGCGATGTCGGCAAGGGCTTCCTTGTCGAGCTTGACGAAATCAAGACGGGATTGGAGGGAATTGTTCGGATTGGTGGACATAGCTCAGCCTGCGAATCGTGCCTCAGAAAGTTCGATTTGAACCGCGCGCAAGTTCCCAAGCTTGATCACGATCATTCACCCGAAACTTATGTCAGTTATGGTAAATTTGGAGTTGATGCGGCCACGCTAAGCCGCATAAGCCTCCTTGCGAACCGCCCGGCTTTCCTGCCGGAACACGTCAACGATGCCGTCGAGCTTGGCCGCCTGCTCTTCCGTCTGCTCGATGGCTGCATTGGTTTCTTCCACCAACGCCGCGTTGTGCTGGGTGATTTCGTCCATCTGCCGGATCGCCACAGCAACCTCGTCGAGCGCGCCAGATTGTTCGCTGCTGGCCTTGGCCATGGCATCGATCAGCCCAAAGCTGTCCTCTGCGCCGCGCAATATGTCCTCTAATTTCCGCGCGGCCTGGGCGACCAATTGAGCCCCCGTTCGCACTTCGCCCGCACTCGACTCGATCAGTGCCTTGACGTCTGCCGAAGCCTGCGCCGCACTTTGTGCCAAGCGCCGCACTTCGACGGCGACAACGGCAAAGCCCTTGCCCGCATCCCCGGCCCGGGCAGCTTCCACAGAGGCGTTGAGCGCCAGGAGGTTGGTCTGGAAGGCGATGTCGTCGATGAGCCCGATGATATTGGAAATCTTGCCAGACGAGGCTTCGATCGCCGTCATGGCGCCCGTGGCTTCGCTCATTACCGCACCGCCATTGGTCGCGTCCTCCGCCAAGACGCGGGCCTTTTCGCTGGCCGTCGACGCGCGCCGGGCGTTTTCCGCCACGGTCGTCGCCAATTGCTCGACAGCCGCAGAAGTTTCTTCGATCGTTGCCGCCTGCCGCGTGGTGCGCTGGGAAAGATCGTTCGCGCCGGTCAGGATTTCCGCCGTCGCAGTCTTGAGCGACCGGGACGTATTGCGAAGGTTCCCGACAATGCCTTCAAGCTGGGTCAGCGATTGGTTGAAGGCTTGGCGCAGCTCTTCATACTGGCCGGTAAAGCTCGTGTCGATGCGCCCACCCAGATCCCCGCCCGCCATGCGTGCAAGGCTTTCGGTGAGCAGCTTGATGATCCCCTCGGCACACTTTCGCTCGGTGATGTCGGTGGCAAACTTGATGACCTTTACCACCTTGCCGGCAGCATCGAAGATCGGATTATAGCTGGCCTGGATCCAGATCTCCTTGCCGCCCTTGCCGAAGCGCTGATACTCGGCCGAAAAATACTCGCCCGCGCCAAGTCGCTGCCAGAAATTGCGGTAGTCCGGGGTCGCGGCGAATTTGGGGTCGCAGAACATCGAATGATGATGACCCCTGATCTCATCGAGCCGATAGCCGACCGTCGACAGGAAATTCTCATTGGCATCGATGATGGTGCCATCAAGATTGAAGGCGATCACGGCCTGTACGCGCGAAATCGCCGCGATCTGGGCCTCGTGATCTGCCGCCGTCTGCATCTGTTCGGTGACATCGGTCGCGAACTTGATCACCTTAACCGGCTTGCCGGACCGATCGAAGACCGGATTGTAGCTCGCTTGGATCCAGATTTCCCGGCCGCCTTTGGCGATACGGCGATAGGCGGCTGATTGATACTTGCCGGCCCGCAACGCCGCCCAGAATTCCTTGTATTCCGCACTCCCCGCGAAGGCGGGATCGCAGAACATGGCGTGATGCTTTCCGACAATCTCTTTGAGCTCATAACCCATAGCCCCGAGAAAATTATCATTGGCGGTGATGACTGTGCCATCAAGCGTGAATTCAATGATTGCCTGGCTCCGCGAAAGCGCAGCGCTTTTCGCTTCCAAGTCCCGGATTGAAGCCCCCCGACCAAAACCCAGAGTTCTCATGATTTCCCCCTTGTACGGGGTAACAGCCGCCTGCCACCCTTCCGAAAAAACTGCGCTCGGCTAGTTAAAAAAACCTTTCTCGGCAATAGAATGGTTTTCCTAAGGCGGAACATGTTGCACAGCTGCAAACATTCATTGCCTTGCAATATTAGCAAGATCGCCAACGGACAATAAAAATCCGCATATTTACGGATGTTGTTTTTCACCCGAGAGAACATCGAGGCGAATAAAGCAAAGACACGTCCAAAACGCGTTGGACGAACTATCGTCTTTGTCATCGGCGGGATTGGGTGCAGGTACGCACACTCCGCCACCGGAGGTACCAACGTAGTCGCCGACAAACCCGCTCAGTCCCGGGATTCCGTTGCCAGCCTACCCAATCTGCGTCCACGTCTAGGATGCTGTCCCGTGGTTAATTACGAGTAAATATCTATCCTACTGTCAGTAAAGGCAAAACGGCGCCCTTTCAGACGCCGCTCTTAAGTCTTTCTGCGCTTGAATCAGAATTCATCCCAATCGGTCGAGATTGCCGCATTGCCCTGCGACCGGTACGTCGGCGCGGCTGCGCGGGCTTGCGTCTGCCGCACCGAGACTGCGGCACGAACGGGCTTGCCATCGATCTTGAAGATATCGACGATCCGGTCGAGCTCGCTCGCCTGCGCTTCGGTCTGCTCGAGGGCAGCATTGGTTTGTTCGACCAGCGCGGCATTGTGCTGGGTCATTTCATCCATCTGCCGGACAGCGGCAGTGATCTCCTCGATCGCGCCCGCCTGATCGCGGCTTTCGCGCGCAATGGCTTCGAGCGAACTCGTATTCTCACGGATGGCGCCCAGCACCGAAGTCAGCTTGCTCGCCGCTTCCTCGACAAGCTTTGATCCGGTCGCGACCTCGCTGCCGCTCTG
>CAJYKO010000356.1 GCA_913775215.1 uncultured Devosia sp.
GTGTGGCCATGCAGCACGAGTTCTGCGCCACCGGTACCAAGTGCTGCGGCAAAGCGGCGGATGCCGATCATGCGTTTATGGGTCGCGGCAGCACCACGCACCGGCGGGTGGTGGATCATCACCACGCGAAATAGCCCCTGTTCACCGGCCTTTTTCAGCAGATCCGCCGTGGCGCGTGCCTGGCGACGGCCGAAATAGCCCGTTGCGGAAAAGGGCGGTGTGGCAATGGAGGTGGAGCAGCCGATGAGCGCCACGGGGCCGCGCACCCGCATATAGGGGAAAATCTTCAGGTCCTCGTTCCAGCTATCCGCATCGCCATCGCCGCGCACATAAGGATACCAGGCGGCCATGGCCTTGTCGTGCGCACCGGGAACATAGGCGTCGTGGTTGCCGGGTACGACCGAGACTTTCAGCGGATCGCCCACTTCCTCCAGCCAGTCGGCGGCGGCGCGGATTTCGATGCCGGTGGCGAGATTGACGAGGTCGCCAGTAATTGCGACGTGATCGGGCGCCTTGGTTTCCATATCGTCCACCAAACGCTCCAGCGTATCGGTGAAAAGATGCTTGCGGCGGTTGAGCCGCCAGTTCACAAAGCCGGTGATGCGCTTGGAGGCCAGTTCGCGGAAAGTGAGCTTGGGCAATGGCCCGAGATGAACGTCAGAAATATGGGCGAGCTTGAACATGGGGTCAGACATATCGTATCCGTGTTGAGGCGTGCAATGCGAAACCTCGGTATTTCAAGGGGATAAGCGCTTCAATCGGGCAAGTTGACGGAGAGTTGAACTTTGAGTGAGAACCGCAAGCTCAGTGAAGGGTTCCGGCAGCTGTTTCGGAATATCGCCAAAAGGATCGTGCACGGGTTCTTTTTTATGCGCCGCGGCATGACCCTTGGGGTGCGCGCCGCCTGTTTCGATGATCAGGGTCGCATTTTCCTCGTGCGGCATACCTATGTTTCCGGCTGGCATATGCCGGGCGGCGGTGTCGAGCGAGGGGAAACCGGATTGCAGGCGCTGCACAAGGAAATCCGGGAAGAGGGCAATCTGGTTGCCACGTCTGTGCCCCAACTTGTCCATGTCTATTTCAACAATCGCACCAGCGACCGCGACCATGTGCTGCTCTATCGCCTGACTGTCAGGCAGACCGCTTTGAAGGCGGCGGACCGTGAGATTGCCGAGAGCGGGTTCTTCCCGCTCGACGCGCTGCCCGGCGAGACGACATCCGCCACGCGTCGTCGTCTTGCGGATCTATCCGGTCACGCTCTGCCGGACGATTACTGGTAGCCTCCCGCCAACCTTGCGCGATCATGGGCCTTTTCGAGCTCCAATTCCGGTCCAACCGGAACGATGCCGGTCGGGTTGATCGTCTTGTGGCTGCGGTAATAATGCTCCTTGATGTGGCGAATATCCACCGTCTCCGGCACGCCGGGCGTCTGGAACAGGTCTCGCAGATAGCCCGTCAGGTTCGGGTAATCGTGAATGCGGCGGATATTGCACTTGAAGTGACCGACATAAACAGGATCGAAACGCACCAGTGTGGTGAACAGCCGCCAATCGGCTTCCGTCTGTCCCAGGCCCAGAAGGAAGCGTTGGTTTGAAAGCTGCTCCTCAAGCATGTCCAGCGTCTCGAATACCTTGGTCGCACTTTCCTGATAGGCGTCCTGCGTGGTGGCGAAGCCCGCCTTGTAGACGCCGTTATTGACGGTGTCGTAGATGAGGTCGTTGAGCGCATCGATTTCGCCTCGCTTTGCTTCTGGGTAGAAATCGAGTTCCGATCCGGTCAATGCATCGAAGGCGCTGTTGAACATGCGGATAATCTCCGCCGACTCATTGGAGACGATGGTGTTCTGCTGCTTGTCCCAGAGCACCGGTACGGTGACGCGGCCGGAATAGTGCGGATCGGCCTTGGTATAAACCTGCCAGAGAGCCGACGATCCGAAGAGGTGATCCTCAGTCGCGCCCGGCACGCGCTCATCCTCAGGCTTGAATTCCCAGCCATTTTCCAGCATCAGCGGATCGACCACGGAAACCGGGATGTAGTCTTCGAGTTTCTTCAGCTTGCGGAAGATAAGTGTGCGGTGCGCCCAGGGACAGGCAAGCGAGACGTAGAGGTGGTAACGGTCCTTCTCTGCCTTGAAGCCGCCCTGGCCGGAGGGGCCGGGCTCGCCATCGGCAGTGATCCAGTTACGGAACTGCGAGGCGCTGCGTTTGAAGTGCCCCTTGGTTTCCTTTGTGTCGTACCACACATCCTTCCAAACGCCGTCTACCAGCATGCCCATCTGCTATCTCCTTGTTTCGTCGCTCACTCTAGGATGGGAAGGCGCTAAAGCGAACCCTCGCATCGATGAACAATGCGTTCTCGCTTCGTGAATGCGGCGGTGCGGCCTTTTGTTCTGGACCCTGCGATAATTTCCTGATATCCGCGATGTTCATATTGCTGAGGAAATTTTGATCTATGACCGAACCACGGACGCTCCGACGACGCTGACGCTCTTCTTGCCCTGTCAGGCAATGTCAGGCGCACCGTCACACATCGTCATGTCCGTATTCAACGTTCCGGTCTCCTCATGTCCAAGCACGAACTTGTCTACCTCACCGAGGACGCGTCGCACGACGCCGTTATCGAACTTATCAATGCAGAAGCTTTTGGTCCTGGCCGGCATACGCGGGCTGCCGCGCGCATCCGCGAGCAGGGGCCGCACGACCGTTCGCTCTCCTTCATCTGCGCCGATGATGGCGAGACCATCGCATCGGTGCGGATGACGCCGGTTCGGGCCGGTGAGGTCAACGGCCATATGCTGGGACCGCTGGCGGTGCGGCCATCGCACAAGAATATGGGGATCGGGCGTGAACTGGTGCGGATTGCGATTGCCGCCGCCAAGCGTAAGGGTTCGGAGGCAGTCATCCTGATTGGCGATCCGCCCTATTACATGCCGCTCGGTTTCGAGAAGGTCGCTTATGGCGCGCTCGATTTTCCAGGTCCGGTCGACATGAACCGTGTGCTCGTGGTGCCGCTGGCGGATAACGTTCATCAGCGGCTCAGAGGCGAAATTGGCTGGCAGCCATTCGACGGCAAGACCGAAGAAAAGCAGGAAGAGCTTGTGTTCGAGCTGCCGCTCCGCGCTGTCGGTTGACGCAAAACGCTCTTTAACGCCTTGACACTGTCCGCCTGACCTAAGCAACGTGCGCCGCACATTGAGTTCGGGTCGCAAGGGGGGCGATGATGACGTCGATTACGATGAACGATGCGCTGGATCGCGCAGGCGCCGGTGCTTATCAGCGCAGGCTGATGGGTATCTTCGGTCTGGTCTGGGCGGCGGATGCCATGCAGGTGCTGGCGGTGGGTTTCACCGCCGCCTCGATTGCCGCGACCTTCGGGCTGACTGTCCCGCAGGCCTTGCAGACCGGCACCGCCTTCTTCCTCGGAATGTTGCTTGGCGCTATCGGCTTCGGCCGCATTGCCGACCGCTACGGTCGCCGCCGCGTGTTGATCGTCACCGTCGCCTGCGATGCGGTCTTCGGTATTCTCTCGGTCTCCGCGCCGGATTTCACCATTCTTCTCGTGCTGCGCTTCCTGACGGGTGCGGCCGTCGGCGGCACGCTGCCGGTAGATTATGCGATGATGGCGGAGTTTCTTCCGGCCAAAAACCGCGGCCGCTGGCTGGTTCTGCTGGAGGGCTTCTGGGCGGTCGGCACGCTGGTCGTGGCCCTTGCCGCATGGCTTGCGAGCCTTTCGGGCGTCGAGGATGCATGGCGCTACATCTTTGCTGTCACCGCCTTTCCCGCGCTGATCGGCATCGGTCTGCGTTTCCTCGTGCCGGAATCGCCGCTTTACCTTTTGAGGACCGGCCGTTCGGAAGAAGCGAAAGTCGTCGTCAACTCCATGCTGAAGACCAATGGTCGCGCGACACTGGATGAGCGGACCGGCATTGCGCAGTCTGAAGCGT
>CAJYKO010000357.1 GCA_913775215.1 uncultured Devosia sp.
AGACGTCCGAACACCGAAAACAGGCCATCGGCCCATGGACCGATAACTACAATCTAAATCGACCCCACTCAGGCATCGGCGGCAAAACGCCATTCCAAAGACTGACTAACCTACTTGGAAACGACAGTTAGGTGGGGGTCAGGCCGCTCGCTTCGCCTCCACAAACTCCTCCACAGTCGCCGCCACTGCCACCTCGAACGGCGTCGCAAACTCCGCGCCCAGCATCGTGTCGAGCCGCGGATCGACCAGCTCCATTTCATGGGTCCAGAGATAGCGCATGCGATGCAAATCCCGCAGCCTGGGGTTGACCAGCCCCATCATCGCCAATCCCCACCATGGGAACGCCGCCACCTTCACCTTTTGCGGCAGCACGGCCTCGATTGCCGTCATTACCTGGCGATGCGAGACCCAATGTCCGGCAAAGTGGAAATTTTCGAACGCCTGCAAACTCTCGCGCTTCTCCGCCAGCACGGCAAAGGCCTGCGCCAGATCGGGCAGATAGGCCCAGCTATGGCGCATATCGAGATCGCCCATGTGATAGATCCGGCCCTTACCTAGATCCATCAGCATGCCGTCGCCGAACCATTCGCCGCGATTGCCCGGCCCATAAAAATCCCCGCCGCGCAAGATGATCGTCTGAAACTTGCCCGCCGCTGCAGCCTCACCCAGCATGGCTTCGAGTTTGATGCGGATTGCCCCGCGTGGCGCCTCGGCACTCTGCCGCGTTGCAGGCGAAACCACTCTGTCCCTGGCGCGATAGTTGTAGATCGTGCCCGGAAACAGCAGCGTCTTGCCGCTCTTGCCCAGCGCGTCAATCACCACCTGCAATTGCTTTTCCGAACGGCCATTGCCCCATTGGTCATAAGGCAGGTGCAGCGCATGAACGACGACATCGGCGTCCGCGATCGCGGCCCGCACCACGGCGACATCATCGGCATCGCCCGCGACAAACGTCGTGCCGCTGACCGGACGACGATTAGTCCGCCCCAGTCCCGTCACCGCCCACCCCGCATCGCGAAACGCGATCATGGCCGCATTCCCAATATGGCCATTGCTGCCGAGGACAGTCACCTTACCCTTACTCATTCTCCAGCTCCATTGTGCGATTGCTGAAGCTCACTCTGCGCGCTACAAATATTTATGGCGATTGCGCAAAATCCGAGATTTGATATTCACCCATGAATAGAGAGCCCGACTGGTCACTGTGGCGCAGCTTTGCCGCCGTCATCGAAAACGGCTCTCTGTCCGCCGCTGCGCGTGCGCTCAAATCCAGCCAGCCTACCGTTGGCCGCCACGTTGAACTGCTTGAAGACCAGCTCGGCCTGCAGCTCTTCGAGCGCAGCCTCTCCGGCTTAAAGCCCAATCAAACCGCCCTGAAACTCTATGGCCCCATTTCCCGCGCCAAAGGCGAACTGGCCGAAGCCTCAATGATGGCCGAAGGCGCCCATGACGATACCGGCGGCACGGTCCGCATCACCGCGAGCACTATGATCTCAAACTATGTGCTCCCTGAAATTCTCTACGCCATCCGCCTCCTTTATCCGCGCATCGCGCTTGAAATCGTCCCGACCGATGCAGCGGGAAACATCCTCATGCGCGAGGCCGATATCGCCGTGCGCATGTTCCGCCCCACCCAGCTCGAATTAGTGACCAAACACCTCGGCGACATTCCCGTCGTACCAATGGCCCACCAGCGCTATCTCACGCGACGCGGCCGCCCCACCCGCATCGAAGAGCTCTGGCAGCATGATCTGCTTGGCTTCGACCGCTCCGACGCCATCATTCTTCACGCCCAAAAGCTGGGCTTCCCGCTCACCCGCGACAATTTTGTCCTGCGCTCCGACGACCAACCTCATCTTTGGGAAGCCATCCGCGCCGGGCTCGGGATTGGCTTCGGCCAAGCCAATCTCGCGCGACAAACCCCAGGGCTCGAAATCCTGCCCATCGAACTTGCTATCCCGCACCTGCCGATCTGGCTCACGACACACCGGGAACTGTTCACCTCGCACCGCATTCGTGCCATCTATGACGCATTGGCGGAGCGTCTCTCCGCCTATATTCAGGGCTGAACGCCACAGGTCAGGTCTTCATGGACACTCTTCTCAATATCGGCATCGCGCTGGCCCTTTTCTTTGTCATCATCGTCCTTGGCATGGGCCTCTGGAACATGACGAAGGGCGGCTCGGCCAATACCAGCCAGCGCCTCATGCGCCTCCGCGTCATGGGTCAGGCCGTCGCCATCCTGCTCCTCATGGGCGCCCTCTTCTTCTTCGGCGGCCGCGGCGGCTAAGCTATCAGACGCACCCACCGATGCGCCCCTCCCCCTGGAGGGGAGGTCGGGCGGAGGTGGTGCAGAGCCACTGATGCAGCACGCAAACCACTGACGTCCCGGCCAACGGAGAAAAAACCTGTTCCTCCCCCTCCATGACGTCAACCCGCACCGCCATGTCGGCTTTCCCACCGTCACCTATGGCCTTATCGGCCTCAATGTCTTGATTTTCCTCATCCAGATGCTGATGCCGCCCTCGGCCATCGACGAGGCGGCCATCCGCTTCGGCATGATCCCGATTGTCGTCCGCGATCTCTATCCCGCCCCGCTGCCTTGGCTGCCGGATTGGGCAACGCTTTTCACTTACGCCTTCCTCCACGCCGATTGGCTGCACCTGCTCACCAACATGCTCTTCCTCTGGGTCTTTGGTGACAATATCGAGGATGCGCTGGGTCATATTCGCTTCGTCGTCTTTTACTTGGCCTGCGCCGTCCTCGCCGCCCTCGCCCATCTCGCCTTTAATCTCGACGGCAACGGCCCGCTGATTGGTGCGTCCGGCGCCGTCGCCGGCGTCATGGGCGCCTATATCCTCCTCTTCCCCCATGCCCGAGTCTTCGTCCTCGCGCGCATCGTCATTCCCATCCCGCTGCCCGTCCCCGCTTTCTGGATGCTCGGCTTCTGGGTCGCCACCCAGCTTTTCTATGTCCTCATAGGATCGACCGAACCCGTCGCCTGGTGGGCCCATATCGGCGGCTTCCTGGCAGGCATCGCCCTCGCCCCGCTCATGCGCCGCAGAGGTGTCCCATTGTTAGGCGGGCGCTGACGCCTGGGCTCCGCAGACACTTTCTTTACCCAAAGCTCCTAACCTGACCCGTGTCTCGTAAGTATCGTGTCAGGACAGCAGCCATGGATACCGACCTCGCCTCGAGCCTCATGGCCGCCCGCAGCGCCCAGACGCATCAGTCGGTCCAGATCGCAATCGTCAAAAAACAGCACGACATGCAGACCCAACTGCTCGACATGTTGCTGCAGCCGGCCCAGGCCGTGCTCCCGCCTGGTCAAGGCACACAGATCGACAAATCGGCGTAAAGCCGATGGCCAGCGCCGTCTCGACGAGCCCAAACGCCATGGTCACCCGCCTCGCCCTCCGCGACGGCGCCAGTACCAATTCGCTTCTCGCCCAGGTCGCCAAAACGCGCGGCGACATGCTCGCGGCCCAAGCCGAAGAAGCCCGCTCGGAAACGCCAAGCAAGGCTCTGGTCACGCCCACCAATGGCGCCGAAGTCGATCTTTTGGTTTAGGTACGGTGTGCACGAAGGCAGATTCCAGAACTCCGTTGTCACCCCGGCCTTGAGCCGGGACCCATCCTGAAATCTGGATATGGATCCCGGATCAAATCCGGGATGATGGCCATTGGCTGTTAACCCCTCAGCCCGATCAACGCCTCGATCACCGCCTTGCCATCGCGGCTGTTCCACTCCGCCGGCCCCTGCAGCACGGCGATCTCACACCCTTCCGGATCGAGCAGCAGTGTGGCCGGCAGGCCCACCGCCACCGCCTCGCGCTTCAGCCGATCGAAGGCGGCAAACGTGTTGTCTGCATAGAGCGGCAGGTTCTGGAATTTTCCCTCGGCCAAAAACTCTTCGGCCTTGCCGAGCCCACCCTCGCCAATATCGAGATTGATCGGCACGACCTGAAACTTGTCAGAATTGTATTCGCCCGCAATCGCGTCGAGCGCTGGCATTTCTTCCCGACACGGCACGCACCAACTCGCCCAGAAATTAACGAGCAGCGATTTGCCTGAAAAGTCGGCCAGCGTCATCGCCTTGCCGCTCTCGTCCTTGAACGCCATGTCGGCATAGCCTCGGCCCTCCCCGGTACCCATGAGCGCCGCGAGTTCCCCGACGGCAGCCGCATCGACCACCTGCGCCTGCGCGATCTTGGCCGGGCACGAGTTGGCCTGGGCAGTGTTGCCGAGATAAACCCACGCCGCTATAGCTAGCGCCAAACCCGCGACCCCCACGCCCAGAAGCGCCGGCACTGTCCGGCAGGCTGGTTTGGGCTGGCTGGTTTCCGACATGGGTAACTCCCGAAAGGCATAAGATGAGCAACAAGATGTGGGGCGGCCGTTTCGCTTCCGGCCCCGACGCCATCATGGAAGAAATCAACGCGTCGATCGGTTTCGACCAGCGCCTTTTCCGCCAGGATATTGCCGGATCCAAAGCCCATGCCACAATGCTCGCTGCCACTGGCATACTGACGCAGGCCGATCGCGACGCGATCATTGCCGGTCTAGACGAGGTGCTGGCCGAAATCGAGAACGGCGCGTTCAAATTCTCGCGGGCGCTCGAAGATATTCATATGAATGTCGAATCGCGCCTGCGCGAAAAGATCGGCGATGCCGCCGGCCGCCTCCACACGGCCCGTTCCCGCAACGATCAGGTCGCGACTGATTTCAAGCTTTATGTTCGCGACACCATCGATCACCTCGTCGCCCAGATCCACACACTGCAGCTGACCCTTGTCAGCAAAGCCGAGGAAGAGGCCGAAACCATCCTGCCCGGTTTCACCCATCTCCAAAACGCCCAGCCGGTGACCTTCGGCCATCATCTCCTCGCCTATGTCGAAATGCTCGGCCGCGATGCCGGCCGCCTCACCGATGCGCGCCGTCGCCTCAATGAAAACCCGCTTGGGTCAGCCGCTCTTGCCGGCACCCCCTATCCCATCGATCGCGATATGACGGCGACGGCCCTCGGCTTTGATCGCCCCACTGCCAATTCGCTCGACGCCGTCGCCGACCGCGATTTCATCCTCGAAACGCTCGCCGCCGCCGCCATCTGCGCCATGCACCTCTCGCGCTTTGCCGAGGAAATGGTCATCTGGTCCTCGGCCCAGTTCGGCTTCATCCGCCTCTCGGACAAGTTCACCACCGGCTCGTCCATCATGCCGCAAAAGCGCAATCCGGACGCGGCCGAACTCGTGCGCGCAAAAATCGGCCGCATCTTGGGTTCGCTCAATTCGCTGCTGGTCGTCATGAAGGGCCTGCCGCTCGCCTATTCAAAGGACATGCAGGAAGACAAGGAAGTCGCCTTCGACGCCCTCGATGCGCTCTCCCTCTCGCTCGCCGCCATGACCGGCATGGTTGCCGACATGGCCCCGAACCGGGAAAAGATGCACGCCTCGGCCTCGGCCGGCTTTTCGACCGCCACCGACATCGCCGATTGGCTTGTCCGCGAACTCAACATTCCCTTCCGCGACGCCCACCACATTACCGGCCAGATCGTCGCCCTCGCCGAGCAGAAGAACTGCGGTCTTGAAGGCCTCACCATCGAGGATTTTAAGACCATCGATCAACGCATCGATAGCCGCATCCATAAGGTGCTGACCGTCGAGGCCTCGGTCGCCGCACGAAAATCCTATGGCGGCACTGCCCCGATCAACGTCCTCGCCCAGGCCGCCCGCTGGAAATCCACCCTCACCGGCGAAGACCATGAGCCCCGCCCCCTCTCCAAGAAGAAGCATGGCGGCCATGGCGATGGCGGGGTTGAGTAAAGCGGCGAACTAGCCCACATTTTTCCTTCTCCCCCAAAAGGGAGAAGGAGCCCCGCATGCCCAAGACAAAGCGACAGATGCGCCTCACGCCGCGCCATGTCGCCTATCTCCAGCCCGAAGTTGTCGTCGAAACACTGCCGGCTCCGCCCGAAGGCCTGACCGAAGCCACCGAAGCCGATCACCGCGACACCATCGCCAGGTTCTTCGGCCCCGACAACCACGACGAAACCTGGATCTTCGCCTATGGCTCGCTGATCTGGAAACCGGCCTGCGATTTCGTGGAAGTCCGCACCGGCCTTCTGCACGGTTGGCACCGCGCCTTTTGCCTCGGCTGGAACAACCGCTTCCGCGGCAGCGACGAAAATCCCGGCCTCATGCTCGCGCTCGATCGCGGCGGCGCGTGCAAGGGCGCGCTCTACCGCCTGCCACCCAATCGCCGCGACGAAAGCCTCATTAAACTTTTTGAGCGCGAAATGGGCTGGAAGCCGACCGCCTTCCCCCCGCGCATGGTCAATGTCCGCACCGCCGACAGAACAATCCGCGCTCTCACATTCTGCATCGACCGAAACTCCGGCCGCTACGTTTCCGGCCTCTCCGAAGCCGAAATCGCCGACGTCCTCGCCAAGGCCACCGGAACGCGCGGCTCCATGGCCGAGTACCTGTTCTCAACCGTCGAGCACCTCGAACAGATGGGCCTCCACGACCCCCACCTCTGGCGCCTCCAGCACCTCGTCGCCCAACGCATCGAAGCCGTTTATGAGGCGGATCGAGAAGTCTGACTTTTGTTTTTTTGGGCTTTGCCTTAGGGAAGCGAAGAGTTCAGCACCCACGCGGCGAGCGCGGCACCAAAAGGGCAAAAAATGGTCCACCACTTCAACCACCGCGATGGCACCCTTTACGCCGAGGACGTCAACATCAACGACCTCGCTGAAAAGGTCGGCACGCCCTTTTACGTCTATTCCGCCGCAACCCTCCGCCGCCACGTCCGCGTCGTGCGCGAAGCCTTTGAAGGCATCCCGACGCTGATGGCCTATGCCATGAAGGCCAATTCCAATCAGGCCGTTCTCACCCTCATGGCAAAGGAAGGCTGCGGCGCCGACGTCGTCTCGGGCGGCGAACTTGCCCGCGCCCTAGCCGCTGGCATCCCTGCCGAAAAGATTGTCTTTTCCGGCGTCGCTAAAACCGTCGCCGAAATGCGCCAGGGCCTTTCCGCCGGCATCAAGTGTTTTAACGTCGAAAGCGAGCCCGAACTCGAACGCCTTTCGATGATCGCTGGTGACATGGGCCTCACCGCCCGCGTCTCCGTCCGCATAAACCCCGATGTCGATGCCAAGACCCACGCAAAGATCTCGACCGGCAAGTCCGAGAACAAGTTTGGCATCCCCTATGCCCGCGCCCGCGCCGTCTATCGTCGCATTGCCGAATTACCGAACATCGAAGCTGTCGGCGTCGACATGCATATCGGCAGCCAGATCACCGACCTCGAGCCTTTTGGCAACGCCTTTGGCCTCATGGCCGAACTCGTCGAAACGCTCCGCGCCGATGGCCACATCATCCACCATGTCGATGTCGGCGGCGGCCTCGGCATACCCTATAATCAGGACGAAGACTCCCCCCCTCCCCCATCCGCCTATGCCGCCATCGTGCGTGGAAAGGTCGGCCAGCTTGGCTGCACCTTGGTTATCGAACCCGGCCGCCTCCTCGTCGGCAATGCCGGCGTACTCATCACCAAGGTCGAATACGTCAAGGAAGGCGCGTCCAATTTCATCATCGTCGACGCCGCGATGAACGACCTGATCCGCCCCACGCTCTACGAAGCGCACCACGACATCGAGCCGGTCAACCAGTCCAACCTCCCGCCGATCACCGGCGACATCGTCGGCCCCGTCTGCGAAA
>CAJYKO010000358.1 GCA_913775215.1 uncultured Devosia sp.
TCGAAACCGAGCGCCTCACGTGTGCGCTGGATCTCCGCCGCAGTCGCGCGTTCGCTGACGTAGAGGTAGGTGGGATCGCCGCTCATCTGCAGCGCAGTGAAGGTAATCAGCGTTACCCCGATGACGACTATGGCGCTTTGCAGCAGGCGCCTTACGATAAATGTCCACATACGCGGTCAACCGATCCTGGAGAAGAAGGGGATGCGCCGGGTGGCCGGCGCATCCGGTTGGTGGGCCTATTGTTTCAAAGTCGCGGCAAAGAGGTCGATTTCTTCATCACGGCGAGGCGTCCATTCGATACGATCTGAGACGCCGTAGAAGTCGGGTTGAAAATAGAGCTGCAACCACGGGCCTTCGTCATGGAAAAGCGTGAGCATGCGGTTGATGACAGGACGCGCTTCCTCAACGGTATTGGCGGAAAGGGCCAGTTTCCAATCGTCAAACCAACGGGGATCTTTCCAGCTCTGGTAGTTGGTCGCAGCGTCGGGCGTTGAGAATAGGCTCATGTCGTAGAGCGGATTCCAAGTGACGCCTCCCTGCCCCAGGAAGAATAGCGGCCCCATTTTCTTGGTGCGCAGCAAGGGTGAATAGACCGAGGCCCACTCGAGCAGCTCCACATCGGTCGCCACCCCCACGTCACTCAGATACTGGCCTATGGCCTGAACCACGTTAGCATCATTTAGGTAACGGCCGCGTGGACCTTGAAGCCGGATGTGGAAACGGACCCCGTCCGCGGCGCGCGGATAGCCCGCCTCATCGAGCAGCTTCTCGGCCATGTCCGGATCATAAGGTACGGGCTTCAGGTCTGGATTGTCATTCGGCGGATTTACGAGGCTCGTCATGCGGGTGCATTCTGTGCCCAGAAGCTGGGTGCAAATGCCGGGCACGTCGACGGCAAACTGAAGGGCCCAGCGCACCTTGGGGTCCTGTATTTCCTTGGCTCCCGGCATGCCGGCGACGCCGTCTCCGAGGTTGAAGCCCACCTGCATGCGCCGGGTGCCGCTTACCTTGGCGACCTTGGACGTACCTGACGCATCGATCGCTTGCACCTGGTCGGGGGCAACATTGGTGATAATGTCGACATTGCCAGCGATGAGCTCGGCTGTGCGCGTAGAGGCTTCCGGAATTATGCGCCAGACGATGGTTTTGAAGGTTCCGGGATCCTGGACCTTTTCCAGCACGATCTGTGAGCCACGATCCCACGAGGCGAGGCGATAGGAGCCGGACCCTACAGGATGGGTGGCAGCCTCTTCCACGCTCATCTTTTCGTAGCTGTCCTTACAGTGGATGTAGACTTGCGCTATCATCCCAAGAGCAAGCGTGGTCTTGGCGCTGATAGTAATCTTTACATCCAGGTCATCGACGACCTCGGCTGCCTTGAACCCCAGCGTCGTAAAAACAAAGCCGGGCGTGTTGCCGGTGAAGGCGTTGGCCGGATCAGCGGCACGATTGAATGAATAGGCAACATCTTCGGCGGTAAGAGGTTCTCCATCGTCGCAGGTAAGGCCATCCCTGATCTTGAAGGTGTAAGCGAGACCGTCATTGCTCACCTTGGTGTCTTCGACCAGGTATGGCTCAATCTCACCCTCGAAGGTCACACGGAAGAGAGTGGCGAAGATGTGCTTGGCAATATTGGAATTGTCTCGGCTCGAAATCTGCGCCGGATCGAATGTGGACGCGTCCGCGCTCAGCCCCACTACGATCGTATCGTCCGCTGGAGCGGCCACCGCCGCGCTCGAGAGAGCTGCCGCCATAGCGACCGCGGCTCCCATGTTGAAAAATGACTTCATTACCATTCCCTCGTTGACCTCCCACAAGGCACACCGCCGCCAGTCATGTGCTGGCTTGGAGCAGCACGCAGGGCTTCTCCCCGCCCCGCGTGCCGCAGTCCGTCACTTTGCGAGAGCGGTGTCGAACAGGTAGACCTTTTCGTCGCGGCGCGGTTCGAAGGTGACGCGCTTGGAAACGCCGTAGAAATCGGGCTGGAAATACAACATCAGCCACGGCGGATCATTGTAGAAGACTTCGAGCATGCGATCGATGACGGCGCGCTGCTCTTCGGGCGTCTTGGCTGCTGCAATTTCTGGCCAGCCGTTGAACCAGTCCGGGTTCTTCCACTCGGTGTAGTTGGTGCCAGCATCGACAGCCGACAGGTCAGCCATGTCGTAGAGTGCACTCCAGGTTCCGCCGCCCGAACCCAACAGGAACATCGGACCGACGTCGTGCTTCTGGATCAGAGGCACGTAGACCGACGCCCACTCCATCAAGTCGACCTTGGTTTTGACGCCAATGTCGTTGAGATACTGGCCAATCGCCAAGGCAACGTTGGCGTCGTTGAGGTAACGGCCACGTGGTGCCTGGAAGGTGACCTCGAAGCGAGTACCATCGGCGCCACGCGGATAGCCAGCGGCATCAAGCAGGGCCTCGGCCTTGTCCGGGTCGTAAGGATAGGGCTGAAGGTTCTTGTTGTCGTTGGGCGGATTGACCAGCCCGGTCGCGCGCTTGCATTCAAAATTGAGCAACTGCTTGCAGATGGCTTCAACGTCCACCGCATACTGCAGGGCGACACGAACATCCTTCTTCTGGATGGCCTCGCCGCCCGGTGAACCCTTGGCGAACGAGTCTTTCATGTTGAAGCCGACATAGATGCGGCGGGTGCCCTGCACCGACTTGACGGCGGCTGTTCCGGAATTGTTGACGGCGTCGATCTGGTCAGGCGCGACATTGGTGATGATGTCGACATTACCAGCTATCAACTCGGCCGAACGAGTCGAGGCTTCCGGGATGATGCGCCAGACAATATTCTTGAAATTGCCCGGATCCTTGATCTTTTCGAGCACAACCTGGGATCCACGATCCCACGAAGCGAGGCGATAGGAACCTGAGGCAACGGGCTTTGAAGCCGCGTCTTCCAGGCTCATTTTCTCGTAGCTGTCCTTGCAGTGGATGAACACCTCAGCGATTAGGCCGAACGAGACGGGGTTTTTCTTGTCGAGGTTGATCTTGACCTCGTCCTCGCTCACCACCTCGGCGCCCTTGAAGCCGATCGATGAGAAGACGAAGCCAGGTGTGTTGCCGGTGAAAGCATTCGCCGGATCGGCGGCGCGGTTGAAAGAATACGCTGCGTCTTCGGCGGTCAGGGCCTCGCCGTCCTCGCATGTCAGGTTCGACTTGAGCTTGTAAGTATAGCTCTTTCCGTCCTCTGCTTCGACGTAGGACTCCGCCATCTGGGGCACGATATTGCCATCGGCGTCGACTTCGTAAAGCGTACCGAAAATGTGCTTGGCGATGTTGGAGTTATCGCGGCTTGAAATATTGGCGGGGTCAAACGTCGACGCGTCGGCGGAGATACCGACGACAAGCGTGTCCGCTGGCGGAGCGGCACTGGCAATGGCAAGCGGCAAAATAAGCGCCGCCGCGCCTGCCATGAGAAGCGATCTCATGATCTTCATTGGGACGTCCTTTGCTGTGGTGCAGACTGGGTGGTGGTGCCGATCTCTCGCTTCGCATGCGTTTCGAGATCGGCTGGATTGACGGCTTGGCCCTGTCGGGAGGAGACGATGCAGGCTTGGACCATGCGAAGCGAGTTGAGGTGGTCGCGGCCCGTGCACGGTAAAGGAGCCGTGCCCCGCATGGCGGCGACGAAAGCGTCGAGCAGGGATTTTGCGTCGTTGATCCACTGCTCATAGGGTGGAAGCGAAACAGATGTCAGTTCCGCATCGGCGTGGAGGGCATAGTTCAGGTCGCCGAACTGATCGTTCTGGACGACCACGCCCTTTTGGCACTCTGTGCGCCACTGAAAGCCCGGCTTCTGCCAATTGGACTGCCAAAGGCCTTGGTAATTGACTTCGACACCGTTGGCGAAGCGGATGAGCGCACTGACATTGGCGTTGTCGCGGTACATCGACCAGCTCGGGTTGAAGGTCGAACCAAAGACCGAGATCGGTTCTGAGCGGTATACGAACCGCATCAAATCAAAATGGTGGATCGACTGCTCCCAGAGCATGGGCTGGTCCATGGTCAGGGGATACTTGTTGAAGTTCGGCTTCCAGCCATCCCGCCAGCGTTCATAGGTGAAGCGACCAAATTCGGGTGGGCCAACCATGTCGGCGAAGAGACCAAGCGTGTGCTGGGTGACGGGAAGGAAGCGGAAGTTCAGCCCCACGCTCAGCGGGACCCCGGCGTATTCGGCCATGGCGACGTAACGCGCCGCACGCTCGACGCTGTCGGCCAGTGGCTTTTCGGCAAGAATGGCGAGGCCGGCTTCACAGGCCAATTCTATTTGTCGTTCCCTGCCGCCTGGCGGGGTAGCGAGAAGCACGACGTCAGCATCTAGCTGGGTGATGAGGTCAAGATCGCCGCTTGCCGTCGCTTCTGGCCATTGAGCCAGGGCACGGGTGCGCGCATCTTCGAATGGATCGATGAGCCCGACGATCGTGCACTGTGGATTTTCGCGAACCACGCGCATCCAGAACTGCGCTCGGGCCCCCAGACCGACGAGAATGATGCGAAGCGGGATCATGCGCGCGCCTCGGCAGCCATCACGTGGGCAAGTCCCGTCGGTATGGTTGTCCACTCGTAGAGCGCCGACATGTCAAGGCGGTCGCTCGCCATGGGGAGCCGTTCCACCCGTGCCGTTTCGCCAAAGACCACCCTGGCTTGGGGGACGAGGTTGGCGATCATGCGCGCCAGGTCGATGTTGGAGACGACATGGCCAGAGGTCAGATGAACGACGCCGCGCAGCGGCGGCTGCTGGCGCAGCAGGGCATCGAGGGCGAGAGCGAGATCAGGTGCGAAGGTCCAGTCTCGCCGCTCGTCCGGCATATCCACCGTGATCGCCTTGTCGGCGAAGGCCATGTCCAACCAGCGTCGGACGGCGGAGACTATGGTACGGGTCTCGCGTGACCGCTCATTTGGCCCGTAAATCGGTCCTAGCCGAATGGAAAGTGCCCGCAACTGCGTGGCACGATCGCAAGCTTCCTCGCCGGCGCGCTTGGCTTGTGCATATGGCAGGCTGGCTGTGGGGGTGGTGCTTTCAAGATGGATGCCATCACCATCTTCAGGAGCAAACACTCCCGAGGAGGAGATAAACACGAAGTCCTTCGCGCCGCTGTCGATGGCGTGCCGGAGCACACGATCGGCAAGCGCCGTATTCGCAGCGATGTAATCGTGATCGGAAACGCCCCAATCCCGTGGCGGCGTCGTGATGGCGGCGCCGTGGACGACGAGGTCCACGTTCGGCAGGTCCGCGCCGAGGATGTCCGCTTCAATCAACGCGACGCCGGCAAGACGCTCCCGTGCTTGCTTGTCGAACAGACGATCAACTGCAAACACCGTGTCGCCCAGCGACCGAAAGCCTTCCGCCAAATGCGAGCCGACGAAACCACCGGCGCCGGTGATGAGCACCCGCCGTTTCATCATGGTGCAATCCCCAGTTCTTCCGGCGCGATCTGCGACGCCGAACGGGTATGGTCGGAAATCAGCGAGATCGCGCGGATCATATCGCGGGCTTCGATCGCCTCGATAATGGGCAGGTGGTTCCGCGCTACCGCTCGGAGATCGCGATTGGCGCTGTTGCGCAATGCCATGATCTGGCGGATGCGCAGATAGAGATTGTCCCAGAACCCAAGCATGAGATCGTGATCGGCAAGGCGGATCAGGGTGCGGTGAAACGCTTCGTCGGCTGTGTTGAGGGCCGCAAAGTCGCTGCGCTCCGCGGCCTCGAACATGGCGTCCGAGTGCTGCCGCAACTCCGAAATGTCTACTTGCCGCTCCACAACGCGCCGAATGGCGAACGCCTCGAACTGCTCACGGAGGCTGTAGAGTTCCTCCACTTCTTTGAGAGTCAGCGGCTTGACGCGTTTGCCCTTATCAGGCTCGCTTTCGATGAGGCCATCAGCTTCGAGAATTTGGATAGCTTCGCGCACCGGGGCGCGCGACACCTGCAGTTGCTCGGCGAGCGCCATCTCGACGACGGGCGTGCCTGGCTTCATGGTGCCATTGAGGATCGCCTGTCGGATGATATCGGCAACCGACACACGCAGCGGCACATTCTCGATGCGGGACATATCCGCATGGACTTCTGCCATAGTCATGCACCCCTACCTTGAGCGATCTCCACCGCATGGCGGAGCGCATCATTGTGCGCCGCGGGAAGGCGCACGAACGGTGGACGAACCGTTGCATAGGCTTCGTCGTCATGCCGAAGTGCAGTCGCCGCCTTGATGGCTGGAATCAGCGGCAGGCTTTCAAAGATCCTTCTTAC